>CADBMS010000021.1 GCA_902795935.1 uncultured Methanobrevibacter sp. | reverse complement strand
TGAAATTATTGCAAATATTAAAAATCCAAATAATAATCCAGTAAATTCAGGCTATGTAACATTCAATCTCGGAGACAAAACATATACTGTTAATGTAACTAATGGTATAGCTAAAATTACACATTTATTTACCACTATTGGAAATAAAAATATTATTGTAATTTATAATGATGATTACATTTATTCATCATCTAGCTATGCTAAAACTATTACTGTGTCGCAAGAAGAAACAAATAACATCCCTAATACTCCAAATGAAAAAGAAACAATTACTCCTTCAACTAATGGAAATACAAATACACAAGCAGTTAAAATAGTTCCAAAAATTCTTGGAAATAAAAATATAACTATGTACTATAAAAGTGGCACTAAATACAAAGTTAGAATATACGAAAACAACAAAGTAGTCGGTGCTGGTAAAGTTGTAACCTTCCGAATTAATAAAAAAAATTACTATATTAAAACTGATAAAAATGGTTATGCAAGTATTAAAATAACATTAAAACCAGGAAAATACACAATATATGCAACATATAAAGGATACAAAGTTTCTAATAAAATAACAATAAAAAACACAATAATAACTAAAAACATATCCATAAAAAAAGATAAAAAAATCAAATTCACAACAAAACTAGTAAACACCAAAGGCAAAGCACTAAAAAACAAAATAATAATATTCAAAATCAAAGGCAAAAGATACACAGCTAAAACAAACAAAAATGGAATAGCCACAATATACATCAAACTAAAACTCAAAGTAGGCAAATACAAAATAATCTCATCATACGGAAAATTAAAAGCAACAAATTACATAACCATTAAAAAATAAAACATTATATTATAAGTTTATTATTAAGTCCATTTTTTGGTTTTATAATAAACTGCCCTATTTTTTTTAAAATTTAAGCATTAATACTTTTTTATAGTTACTAATAGGAAATATGTTTTCTTGAATCATTTTAATTGATAATTAGACCCCATATTTTTTAAAAAATTTAAGATTTTTTTTAGCATAATCTATAAATAGTAAATAATAAAGAAAATACTATACATCTTAGAAAAATATGATGATATTAATTAGATTCTAAAGATTATAACATATCATAAGTTAATAATTTTTTTCTTATGAGGTGGAAAATGAAAATCGAAAATAAATTTAACTTCAACATATTACTTAAAAATAATTCTTTGCGATTGGGAATATTGCAATTGTAAAAAAAAGTTACATTGTAGTGAAGGAAGTTAATATTTTATTTAGATTTTTAATTAAAAAAACCACAATAATTAAAATAATTTTTTATTAAAAAAATTACTTAAATCTTTTTTTAAATTAAAAATTTTAAATTAGTATTTAATTAACTAAAAAATAATGCTTCTTTAAAACTAAATTTACTTGAAATTATTATTAACAATTATAAAAATTTAATATAATGAAAATGATGATGAATTAACTGTATAAAGGTGAGAACAATGGAAGAAAATAAAAAATTTGCTTTAAAAGTGAAAAATATTAGAGAAAGTCAACATATGAGTATTGAAGAACTCGCTGAAAAAAGTGATGTTAAATTAGATGTTCTTAAAGCTATGGAAAATGGAGAAATTATTCCATCTTTAACACCCTTAACTAAAATGGCAAAAGCTCTTGGAGTTAGATTAGGAACTTTCTTAGATGATACCCCACAATTAGGACCTGTTGTTGTAAGAGGTGGAAAGCCAGATAATGTATTATATTTTTCTGGAAGGGAAGATGTTACTAATGATACTAACTTAGAATTTCACTCATTAGGTGCTGGAAAAATTGATAGAAATCTTGATCCATATATTATAGATATTGAATATGCAGAAGACTATAAATTATCTTCACATGAAGGAGAGGAATTTATATATGTTTTAGAAGGAGAAATTGAAATTGAATATGGTAAAGAGAAATATGTTGTTAAAACAGGAGATAGTATCTTTTATGATTCAGTAGTTCCACATCATTTACACTCAACTGGAGATAAATCTAAAATATTAGCTGTTTTATACACACCTTATTAAAAGTAGTAGAATACAATCATTATTAAAAATAAGTTGGGAATGAAATGTTTAAAATAATAGTAACTCCAAGATTTGGAGACACAGATGCACTAAGACATGTTAATAATAATGTTCTTGGAGATTGGTTTGAATTAGGAAGAAATGATTTATTTAAATTTTTCACTCCTGATTTGAAGTTGAGTGATGAAACTTGGAAATTAATAATGGTTAGAACAGAAACAGATTTTTTAGGTCAAATATTTTTCGGAACTAATGTAGAAATAAGAACTTATATCTTACATATAGGAAACACATCATTCACTATAGGTCATGAAGCATGGCAGGATAATAAACTAAAAGCTAAAGGAAAAAATGTTGTAGTGCATTATGACTTTCTAAAACAAATCAAAAAACCTATTCCTAAAGATATTAGATTAAAATTAAAAGAACATTTGATTAAAGAAGAGGACATAGGTAAAAAATAACCTTTATACAAATTTAATAATAAAATAAAATAATATAACAACATTATAATTATAACTTGGTGAGAACATGAGCGAATTATTTACAGAACTTTCACTTGGAAAGTTCTTTGAAAGTCAAGTAGCAAAACAACCAAATCATGAATTTATTGTTTATCCTGATCGAAACCTTAGGTTTACTTATAAAGAGTTTGATGAAAGAGTAGACAATATGGCAAAAGGTTTACTCTCCATTGGAATTAAAAAAGGAGATCATGTTGGTATTTGGGCAAAAAATGTTCCAGAATGGTTAACTTTTATGTTTGCAACTGCCAAAATTGGGGCAACTATTGTAACTGTAAATACAGCATATCAATCTCATGAATTAGAGTATGTGCTTAAACAATCTGATATGAAAGCAATAGCTATGACTGATGGGTTTAGAGATACTAGTTACTTTGATATAATCCATGAACTTATACCTGAAATGAAAAAAAGTGCAAGAGGAAACTTAAATAGTGAAAACTTCCCTTATTTAAAACATATAATTCATGTAGGACAAGAAAAACATCGCGGAATGTATAATACTAATGAATTATTATTACTCGGTATGAATTATGATGATGCAGAATATCAAAAAATTAAAGATTCAGTTACACAAAATGATGTTATAAATATGCAATATACTAGTGGAACTGAAGGATTTCCTAAAGGAGTAATGCTTACAAGTCGTAATATAGTTAATGATGGTTATTATATTGGAGAAAATATGAATTACTCAGCAAAAGATAGGCTTTTACTGCAGGTGCCTCTTTTCCATTGTTTTGGAACAGTACTTGGCGTTATGGCCGTTATCACACACGGTTCTACAATGATTATGCTTGAAGAGTACGACCCTTTACTTGCAATTTCATCTATTCAAAAAGAAAAATGCACATCAATTTACGGCGTTCCAACAATGTTTATTGGTATGATGAATCATCCAATGTTTGATATGTTTGATATGTCATCTTTACGTACTGGAATTATGGCAGGTTCTACCTGTCCAGTTGAAACTATGAAAGATGCTATTGAAAAAATGAATATGAAAGAAATTACAAGCGTATATGGCCTTACAGAAGCAGGTCCTGGTTTTACACAAACCAATGCATCAGATAGTTTCGAGAAAAAAATTAACACCGTTGGTAGAAAATTCCCCAATATTGAAGTTAAAATTGTTGATCCTGAAACTGGTGAGGAATTAGGTCCTGGCGAACCCGGTGAAATTATGTGCAGAGGTTTCAATGTAATGAAAGGATATTATAATATGCCTGAAAAAACAGCTGAAACAATTGAAGCCGATGGATGGTTACACTCTGGAGATTTAGCTACCGTTGATGAAGACGGATATTACTCAATTGTAGGTCGTATAAAAGATATGATAATAAGAGGCGGAGAAAATATTTATCCAAGGGAAATTGAAGAGTATCTTTTTACTCACAAATGTGTACAAGATGTGCAAGTAGCCGGAATTCCAGACGAAAAATATGGTGAGATTGTTGGAGCATTTATAATAAAAGAAGAAGGTTATGAATGTATTACAGAATCAGATATTAGAGATTTCTGTATTGGTAAAATTGCAAGATATAAAGTACCAAAATATGTTTTCTTTGTGGATGAATTCCCACTTACCACAAGTGGTAAAATTCAAAAATATAAATTAGGAGAAATTGGTTTAAAAATTCTAGATGAAAGAAGAGAAAAAGGAGAATTATAAAGTTTCAACCATTTTTTATTAATTTTTGACTTAAATCTGATTAAAATACCTTTTTATGAAAATATTTAACAAATGGCTTTGTAGAAAACCTTTTTTTCTAATTTTTATTTTTGCACTTAAAATTGATTTTTAACCAAAAATTCCATAAATTTCTATTTATTTTATTTACACTTGAAATATTATGTATTAATTTTAAAATTAAGTTATAATAAATTATTTAT
>CADBMS010000020.1 GCA_902795935.1 uncultured Methanobrevibacter sp. | reverse complement strand
TTATTTGTAAGGTTAACATAATTAGGAATAAGCAATGAATAACTAAAACTAGTTGAATTAATATGCATGCTTGTGGAATTGCTGGAAGCATGATAATAAGAGTTCCCATCATAATCTACAGTAATCTGATAATCTCCACTTGCCAAATCCAATTTTAAACGAGCCATACCATAACCATCAGTTGTTAAAGTGTACGAATTACTTGATATGTTAACATTTAAATTCTGATTTGATAAATGATTGCCCAAAGTATCTTTTAAGTGAAAATCAATATACTGATTTGTTAAAAGACATAAGCTACTAAGATTATACTCAATAATCGTGTTCCTTTTGTTGATTTGAATATTTTCTATTTTATTAGAGTTTTTATAGTAGTGGTCACCGCAAAATGTGATATTTAATGCATAAGTTCCATAAGGTATTAATGAAGTCAATTCTATATATCCGTTGTTGTCTGTTAACCTATTGAATAGTGTATTGTTAAATTTCAATAATAATGATTTGTTTGCAAGAGGATTTCCACTGGAATCCTTAAGCCTGACAACAAGATTACATGGGTTAGTATAACTGCTTGAAATAATGGTTATCACAGTATTCTTTTTAGTAGGTGAAGATGTGGCAACTATAATAGTATTGGTAACGGATATTGTGTCATAAGTTGTTCTCATAGAGTAGGTGCCTTGATATAAATTAATTGTAATTCTTGCAATGCCATAATCATCGGTAGTGTAAACATAATTCACATTATTTATTTTGAAAGTGACATTCTGATTGGGAAAGGGATTTCCATGCCCATCCAAAATAACAGCACTGAAATAGCTTCCATCATGATATTGCATAGTCATATCGGAAGTGATAATCCTGGATAAAACAGTTACAGTATTATAACAGTTATATCCGTTATATCTGGTGGTTATATTATAAACTCCAGGCTGTAAATTAATGGTAAGCATGGCATAACCCCTGAAATCTGTTACATTATTATATGTCACGCCATTGATTGTAAATTGAACATTTTCGTTAGCTCCCGCATGTGTGCCTGTGGGTCCTAAAATAAGTACACGGAACTGTGTTTCATTTCTGCAATATTTGACCAGGTCACCTATTTTGCCGTAAGGGGATAGGACGGAAATATTATTGGTGCATGAATAGGTATTGTGGCTGGTTGTTATCTCATATTCGCCGGGATATAAGTTTATTTCTAATTGAGCGCATCCGTCACTATCGCTGTATCTTGTATATGTTACGCCTTTTACTGTGAAAAGAACTGTTTCATTAGCGCCTAATGCTTGTCCATCAAGTCCTAAAACCTTTACTTTAAAATGACTATCGTTCCTATAATATTTTACCAGATTGCTGCTAATAATTGGAGGTAATATTGTTATTTTATAAAAAGACCTTTCCTGAGTCATGGGATTTAAGATTGTCAAATTATATAATCCCGGTAACCAATTAACACTTAGTTTAATAATTCCTTTATTGTTGGTGGTGTAGGTGTAGTTTACATTATTTATGGTGAATGTTATGTTGGTATTTTTTAATTTTGCACCGTTGGATTTGAGGAATTGGGTGGTGAATTTAGTATTATTTCCATATACTTTTGTTAGGTCTTTGCTGATTATTGTGGTGTTGACTGTGATGAAATTAACGGCACTTGAAGGATTGTAATTTTCATTACCTTCAAAATATGAATAGACGATATGGTCGCCAAGACTCAAATTGTTGAAAGTGAAAACAACTTTGCCATTAGTGTTTGTTGTTTTGTTATAGAGATTGCCATCAATGTATGAATAAATGGTCTGTCCTTGCAAGTAATTGTTATTGTTATCTTGTAGATAAACGTTAAAGTTGCAGGAACCTCCGTAGTAAGAAATTTTGTCAGAAGATGATAAAGAAGTGTTATAGGTTATTGTTCTTAAATCGGGGTCGGGATGCACTTCCTCATCAAAAACAGAAGAATTATCATCAACACTATAAGACGCATCATCAATATCCTCCGCAAAACAAAAAGACATGCTAAAAAATAAAGTAAAAATTAACAAAATAATGAAATTATTTTTCAAAATCAATTCTCCCTTAAAGTTAATTAATTATATTTTAGGATGTAATATATTTTAAGTATTGTTGTTTCTTCTGTTGTTATGAATTTTTCAATGATTTAGGATTTTGGTTTTGATGAAAGTATTTAAATACTTTAAAGAATTAATGTTAATTTAATTATTTTAAGGAGATTAAAAAAATGGTATCTAATGAGATTGGTACTAACATTATTTTCAAAAAACAATTAGGTTTAAACTATGAAAT
>CADBMS010000019.1 GCA_902795935.1 uncultured Methanobrevibacter sp. | reverse complement strand
TAACAGAACCATCAGCAGTCATCATGTCAGCAACAAGCATAATATGACGAACATCAACCGTGAGCCCTTGACCTTCCATAGTTTCTTGTGCTTCTTTAATGATAGCATTTCTAGCGGCTTCAACGCCTAAAACTTTTTCAACTTCATGAATATCATTGGTTGTAGTTCTAACTTTATCCACACCTACTTTTTTAAGAACAGCACCTAAATTAGAACCTTCAGTGTGAATAACCCATTCATCTTCTTTACGAATAACTACCCGACCAATATTTTTAATACCACTAATTTGCAAATCTCTAATCTTATCTGCCAATAATCGTAGTTCACGAATAGTTGGTTTTGCGGGTTCAAAAGTTAGTATATTGTTATCTCTACTTACTTTCTTAAAAGCTTTTTCCACAACTGCTAAAATTTTATCTAAATCTAACCTTTTTTCTTCTATTTTATCTAAGTCAAGTTCAACAGTAACAGTCATTTCTGCATAATCTAACTTAATTTGAGATTTAAGAATATCATTAACAGTACTTTTACCGATTTCATTAGCGATTGTTCTAACAAATTCTTCGTCATTTTTGAATTCATCATCAAAGTAAATAGCCATTGTAGGAGTAGAAATCTTTTTTCTAGCATCTACAATTTCAATGAGTCTTGGTAGACCTAATGTAACATCAAGCTCAGCTACTCCAGCATAGTGAAAAGTACGCATAGTCATCTGAGTACCTGGTTCACCTACAGATTGAGCTGCAACAGTTCCAACCGCCTCACCATACTCAACTTTAGCTCTTGAATAAGCTTTTTTAACTTGTTTGATTAATTCATCGAGCTCATCTTCAGATAAATCTCGTTTTATAGCCAAATTGGCAATATCATGAATGACCTTGAGAGGTAAATTAGCTCTTTTCTTTTTCATAATTACTTCTACTTCAGAGCATTTAATTAACAATGTTTTAATTGATTCTTCATCATATGATTTTTCTGTAAATACAAATGAAATATATTCTTTGAATTCATCAGTCAATTTAAGACTATGTTCTTCACAAATATCAGAAACTTTTTCATAATATAAATAATTCTCATATAAATGCAGACTTACTTTATCCCCAGATAATATATCTTGGAAAACTTGACATACATGTTCTTCCGAGAAATTTGCTTCTTCTTTTGTAAATTTAATATATAATAAAGAAAGATAATAATAGAAAATTTCAACATCAGCGAATAAATCATCTAATTCAGAGTAATATTCAATATTGGATATTATATATTTATCGATTTCTATTAAACCATTAGTAAAATACTCTTTTTTAAGTACAACACCATCATCATCAAGTTTATCTCTTAAAAATTTTCTAACAATATTAATTACACACTCTTTCTCTTCAGAAGAAGTTTCAGATAACACCATACCTAATTTCATAATTAATGCAATTATTTTGGGTTTTTTAGATTTATTTGCATATTTTTTAAGAGTATCTTTAAATAATATTATTTTTTTCAATTGATCATCATTGAAATTATTTTTTATACCCATTTCTCGTATTAAAGTTAATCTTTCTTCACTTTTTAAGTCTTTTCCTGCTTTAACCTGTTTACAAGTTTCTTTTATTTTTAAATCATAAACATCATTAAGAATATTGTTTTCATTAAATTTCTTTTGTTTAGCATATTTTTCAATAATATTCTCAGAAAATGTGGTGTTTAAGTCTTTAACTACTTCTCTTATCAAATCTTGTTTTTCAGTTAATTTTTTCTTCTTAGCTTTATCTGCCATAAAAAACACCACTTTATTTACCTTTTAATCGTATTTCGTCAACTAATTTGTTTAAATCTACGATATTTCCATAATCACTTTTTGCAGGATCAACAGAGTCCTCACCAAATTGTGTTTGTATAATAAAACCTCTATTATCTGTGACTCGGCCATCTGATTTAACATTTAAATCTTGAAGTGCATTTACAAGTCTTCTTTGCATATATCCACTTTGAGCTGTACGAATAGCAGTATCAACTAATCCTTCTCTTCCACCCATTGCATGGAAGAAAAATTCTATTGGGTCTAAACCTTCCTTATAACTGGAATATACAAAACCATGCGCTTTTGCACCTAACTCACCTTTCTCAAAGTGAGGTAAAGTCCTATTGTTATATCCTCTATAGATACGTCCACCCCTAACTGCTTGTTGTCCTACACATGCAGTAATTTGAGTTAAGTTCAACATTGATGCTCTTGCACCAGTATTTGCCATTACTACAGAATGATTTTCCTCCATACTGAAAAAACTTTCTGCAATCGCACCAGATTTATCCCTAGCTTCACCTAAAACTTGCATTATTCGCATTTCTAATGTTTCTTCCAAACTACGTCCAGGTAATGCTTCTAAAAATCCTTCTTTATAAGCTTCTGCTAATTGATCTACTTTTTCAATTGCTTTGTTCAAGTTTGCAGCAATTCTTTCTTTTGCTTCATCAGGAATTTCTTCATCATTTAAACTAGTTGTGATTCCAGCTTTCATAATTCCAGATACTGCTAGTTTAGTCGAGTAATCTAAAAATTCTCTTGCTTTATCAGTACTGTATTCTTTAACAATATGATCTAATATTTTACCAGAGAATGCACCATATGCTTTTTCATCAATAACTCCATTAGTTAATTCACCATTTTCAATTGTCACATATGCTTCATATTCACATTCTTTTTGTTTACATTCATCACATTTACGACAAATTTCTGCATGATAAACCATATTTAAATCATCTGGCAGTATAGTACTGAATAATTTTTTACCAGTCCAAAGTTCTCCAGTTTTATCTGGTAATGGTATTTTTGCCTTCTTTAAAATTTGAAAAACTTGATCTTCAGTGAATGTTGCTTGCTTTCTTGTTAAAAGATAAGCTCCGGAAATATGATCATGTATAGCTCCAATAATTGGCCCACCGAACCTTGGTGATAAAATATGTTCTTGAACCCTCATTAATGATTTTGCTTCTGCACGAGATTCCTCTGTTTGGAAAACATGCATATTCATTTCGTCCCCATCAAAATCAGCATTATATGGAGGACATACACATAAGTTTAATCTAAAAGTTTTATAAGGCAAAACTCTTACTTCATGAGCCATCATAGACATTCTGTGAAGTGAAGGTTGTCTGTTAAATAATACAATGTCACCATCTTTTAAATGTCTTTCAACAATATATGAACCAGTTCCACCTTTTTCTTGATATTCTAAGAAATTAGTTTCTAAATTTTCTGCAACAGTTTCTTTAATCTCTTCAGATATACGAATTTTTCTTCCATCTGGCCTTATTAAATAATTAGCACCAGGATGTTTATTAGGACCATTATTAATATATTCCTGCATTTCTTTTAAATTCCATTCAGTTACTTTTGCAGGTACTGTTACTTCAGTTGCAATAATTTCTGGTACACCAACTTCATTAATACTTATATTAGGATCTGGAGAAATAACGGTACGTGCAGAAAAATTAACTCTTTTACCAGATAAATTACTTCTAAAGCGACCTTCTTTTCCTTTTAAACGTTGAGCTAAAGTTTTTAACGGTCTGCCTGATCTGTGTCTTGCAGGTGGTACTCCACTAGCTTCATTATCAAAATAAGTTGTAACATGATATTGTAATAATTCCCATAAATCTTCAACAATTAATTGAGGTGCTCCAGCACCCATATTTTCTTTTAATCTTTGATTTATACGGAGAATATCAACCAATTTATGTGTTAAATCATCTTCTGATCTTTCACCAGTTTCTAATGTTATTGATGGCCTTACAGTTACTGGAGGTACGGGTAATACTGTTAAAATCATCCATTCTGGCCTTGCTACTCTTTGTTCGAATTCATTAAGTTCTGCATTAACACCCAATATTAAAGCATCAGAATCTGTTATTCTTTCTAATTTTTCTCTTACTTCACTAGGTGTTAATTTATAATCTCCCTGCACTATTGAAACTGGTTTATCAATAGAGATAACCTCTTGTTCTTCTCCACAATGAGGACAAGTATCTACTCTAGCTTCATCATACACTTCCTTGATGATTCCAGTTAAACTTTCCTCATTTTCCATCATTAATTTAAATTTAGCCCTATATTCTTCAATCTTATCTTCAGATAAAAGAACTCTTCCACAAGTATTACAAGTTGAACGTAAAATTTTATGGATTACATCTGCAAACCCTACATGAATTACTGGTCTTGCAAAGTTAATATGACCAAAGTGTCCTTGACAATCTCCACCTTTAGAACCACAAGTTTTACATTTTAAACTTGGATCTATAACTCCTAAACGAGGATCCATTAATCCATTTTCAATAGGGTAACCATCTTCATCATATGTATCTGGTGTGATGATTCTTGTTACAGACATTTTTCTTATATCTTCAGGAGACATTAATCCAAAATCAATTTGAGCGATTTTCTTTAAAATTCCTGTCAAAGTTTTCTCTCCTATACAAATCTTATTTTTAATTTATTTTTTTGTTTATCAATTCTTTTCCCGTGTTTAAGTTAATTTTATAATAATTATGCTTTATCTTCTAAGATTAATTTAGGGAAGATGCATAAACTTTTAAGTTCATCAAGTAATAATTTGAATGCATAAGATATTTCTACAGGGAATGATTCAGAATCCCCACACAACGGACAGTATTTTTTATCTCTTACATAATCTTCTACTGCTATCATTCCACATTCATCACAAATTACTGCAGTATATTTATCAGATTCATCTAATAATCTTTCTTTTAATGCTAATGCAGCTCCATGAGCAATAAGGCAATCTCTTTCCATTTCTCCGAATCTTAAACCACCTTCTCTAGCTCTTCCTTCAGTAGGTTGCCTAGTTAATACCTGTACCGGACCTCTAGATCTTGCATAAACTTTATCTGTTGTCATATGATGGAGTTTTTGGTAATATGCCACACCTACAAATATTTCTGCTTCGATTTTTTCACCAGATGACCCATTATATAATGTTTCCACACCTGCTGTTTCAAAACCATTCTTTTTAAGTGCATCTCTAATATTATATTCAGTTTCACCCGTAAATGGAGTTCCATCTATTCGTTTACCTTCCATACATCCTGCTTTTCCACCAACCATCTCCAATACTTGCCCTACAGACATCCTTGATGGGATAGCATGCGCATTAACTATAAGATCTGGTACAACACCATCTTCTGTAAAAGGCATGTCTTCTTGAGATACTATTAATCCAACAACTCCTTTTTGTCCATGTCTTGATGCAAATTTATCTCCAAATTCAGGTTGTCTAGTATCACGTACTCTTATTTTTGCTAACCTACTACCTTCTACAGTTTCAGTTAATAATACTGCATCCACAACACCTTTTTCTCCGTGTCTAACTGTTACTGATGTTTCTCTTCTTCTTTCAGCAACAGTACCAAATTCATCAATTTCTTCTAAAAATCTTGGTGGTGAAGTTTTACCTATTAACACATCCCCAGAACTTACTTGTGATTCTGGATTTACTACACCATCTTCATCAAGATGTCGATATAACTCTTCTGAACGATATCCTCTAACACCTTTTTCAGGTATTTCAAATTTATCTTCTTGTCCACCAGGATATCTTCTCTCTGATGCTTCATATGATCTGAAAAATGATGATCTGGATAATCCTCTTTCTATAGATGCTTTATTTAAAATAAGCGCATCTTCCATATTATACCCTTCAAAAGACATTAAGGCTACAACAAAATTTTGTCCAGATGGTCTTTCATCATAACCTGAGGCATCAATAATTTTTGTTTTAACTAAAGGTACTTGTGGATGATGTAAAAGATGTGCTCTTGTATCAGTTCTCATTGAATAATTAGACACATACAAACCTAATGCTTGTTTAGTCATACCAGATTCCATAGTATTCCTTGGTGATGAATTGTGATTTGAGAATGGAATAATTCCTGCACAAATTCCAAGCATTGTTGATGGATCTATTTCAAGATGAGTATGTCTTTCATTTAAATCATTAATAGACATAGCTATATATGCATTTTCTTCTTCTTCTGCATCAAGATATTCTATAATTCCTTGTGTTAAAAGATCTTCCCAAATTAATTCACCATCTTCAATCATTTGTATATGATTATCCGTTAATAATGGCACACCCTTTTCAACTAATATTAATGGCCGTCTTGCACGCCCAGGATCATTAAATATATAAATTTCATCATTTTCTGGGTAATATGTGATGTTCATTTCATACGAAATTTCACCAATTCTTCGTTTTTCCCTCATTTCAGTTACAAAATCTTCTGGCTCATCACATGTTCCTATGAGTTTCCCGTTTATGTAAATTTTAGCTTTACTCACGAATTAGCCTCCAAGATAAAAATTAAAAGTAATTCTAAGAATTTAAATTCTTAGTTTAGAACCTCCATTTGCCTAATAATTTCTTCGATTTCTTTTGGATCAGATCCTTCAGAGATTTTTGTCATTAATGCTAAATTTTTTACTAATCCACAATTTGGTCCTTCTGGTGTTTCATTTGGACATATTTTACCAAATTGTGTTGGATGTAAATCCCTTGCTTCAAAATGAGGCTGACTTCTGCTTAATGGTGATACAACACGTCGCATATGAGATAATGTACCCATATAACTTGTTCTATCTAATAATTGACTTACACCAGCTCTTCCACCAGTCCAATTACCTGTTGCTATTGCATGTTTTATATTTTCTGTTAATACATCAGATCGCACTGCTTGTTTTACTGAAGGTTCTTTTCCTCTAGTGAAACTTCTTTCTAATTGATAAGACATATCTCTTGTTAAATTTGAAAATGCAGTTCTAAATAGATCTTCCATTAAATCTCCAGATACCCTTAATCGTTTGTTAGTGTAATGGTCCTTGTCATGAGGTTCTCTTTCTTCATTAATTACTTGTAGTAACATTTCACACATTTCTGCAAGGTAAACTGCTTTTTCATATCTATTTTCTGGATCTACACCAATGTGAGGCAATAAATATCCATCTATAACATCTTCTGCACGTTTAATACGATACTCTTCAGTCATTCCTTTTGCTACTCTGTTACCAATATATCTTACTGCACGTTGAGTTAAATATGCATCTTTTTCTTCTTTTGAAGAAAGTTTATCCATTTCTTCTTGTTCAAATTTGAGATCAGGTTCTGAAACTTGCATATCATCTGCTATAATCATTTGATAATTAAAATTATCAGAAATATGTGTAATAATATCTTGATCTGTAGATAGTCCAAGTGCTCTTAGTAGTACGACTAATGGTATTTCACCCGGCACATATGGGAATGAAATTCTTAAAAATACACCAGTTTTTCTTGGTTTTCTGTATTCTAATGAAATTCTTGCTCTAAATCCACTTTTTATTGAAGTTACTATTGCTCTTGCTCTTCTTTCTTCTTTTTCACCTATTCTTTCAAGTATTATTTTATTAGGTGCTATTTCTTCCATCGTAACAATCGCTCTTTCAGAACCATTAACTATGAAGTAACCTCCAGGATCTTGAGGGTCTTCACCTTTTTCAACTAGTTCATCTTTTGATAACCCATTTAAATGACATATATTTGATTTTAACATTAATGGTAACTCACCAATATACACCTCTTCAAAATCTGGTTCAGGTTCATCAATTTTATTTAATCTCATTTGTAAATACATATGAGCTGAATAAGTTAAATTTCTTAATCTAGCTTCTGTTGGAAATATATCACTATGTGAACCATCTGCTTCACGAGTATATGGTGATTTTATTGTTAATTTTCCTGTTTCTACAGTATATTTACCTTGTTCCAATTCAATAGTGTCTGAAAAATCAATAATATCCTGTATTCTATGATTTACAAAATCATTATATGATTTGATATGGTGATCTACTAAATTGTGTTTATTAAAAAACGCGTCTACTACTCCCCATGCATTTCTTTTCATGGACTGCCTCCAAAAATAATTTAGCTAAATTTTTATAATTTTCATTTTTTTAATTTTCTTCTTAATTATGTTATAATTAATTAATTTTAAGAAAAATCATGCCAATTTTAAGTTATTATCATTAAAATACTATTTAGATTATTTTAATCCTTTAAAATGAATGGTATTTGATTATAAATAAATGTAATGCATTAAAAATTAATATAGTTATTTTCCATGTTAATTTTGTTGTACTACACGATATGTTACAAATTTACCTGCAGTATCACTTTTTCTAGTTATTTTAATTACATCCCCTACTTCAGCTTCTATTGCTTTAATTACAGGATCATCAGAATTAATTTTTGGTAATTGATCTTTTCGGATATTTAATTCAGTCAATACTTTTTTAACGTCTTTTTGTTCTGACAAAATTACGTGTTCAGGAACTAGCTCATGTTTTAAGATATCTTTTTTCACTATATATCCTCCACTTATAAAAACCGCATATATTTTAAAAAAATTAGAAATAAACGGGCCCGACGGGAATTGAACCCGCGGCATCTTGGTTAAAAGCCAAGCGCTCTGCCAGACTGAGCTACGGGCCCTTATGATATTACTTGAAACGCCCTGGCCGGGATTTGAACCCGAGTCGCGGGCTCGACAGGCCCGCATGATAGCCCCTACACCACCAGGGCACGCTCCATATTTAGAACAATTAATTATCTTCTTATTAATAGTATATATAATTATCTATTCTAAATTATAATCATGTAGTATTCATACAACAATTGATTTATGTTAACCAATTAAGTCCCGCCTGCCGGACTTGAACCAGCAACATTCGGATCTACAGTCCGACGCTCTGCCAAATTGAGCTAAGGCGGGATAAATTAAATGGGACCACCCGGATTTGAACCGGAGTCTCAGGCTCCCAAAGCCCAAAGGATCGACCAAGCTACCCTATGGTCCCATAAATATATTATATTCATCTTTAGTTCTAAGCAACTCTACTTAGAGCCCCGGGCGGGAATTGAACCCGCGACCACTAGATTACAAGTCTAGCGCTCTACCAGACTGAGCCACCGAGGCATCACTAATTAACTTTAGTACATACTAATATATATACATTACGATTAATGCCTCATAGATAGATATGATTTATAAATTTCAATAATGAAATATGTAAACTCTTAGTAAAACACCATAATAGTAATATAGTAACAATTCAAGATTATACTTTACACATGATAAATCTTTCTATTTTTTATGAAAAATTTAAATATTAAAGTTATTTTTTTGAAGAAAATTCATTCAAAATATGAACTACAGGTAAGTCTTTACCTGCTAACAAATTAATACTAGCACCACCACCACTACTAATATGGTCCATATTATCTTCAAACCCCATTTGAACAGCAGCAGCAGCTAAATGACCCCCACCAATAATAGAAAATGCTTCAGAAGAAGCAATAGAATTTAAAATATCATCAGTACCTATACTAAATAACGGATCTTCAAAAACGCCTGCAGGTCCATTAGCAAACAATGTTTTAGCATTACGGATAACCTTAGCATATTCTTGAATAGTTTTAGTACCAATATCAAAAATAGATAAATTTGGAATATTATCAACTAAAACATCAACTCGTTTACCATCATCAGAAACAGCAACATCTATAGGGATTAAAATTTTATCAGAAAAATTATCCAATAATCTAGAAGCAACATCCACAAAATTAGAATAACCTTTATTAATAATAAATTCTTCATTGCATTTACCAATATGCCCAATAGATGCTAAAAGAAAAATATTTGCAACAAGGCCAGAAGTTAAAATAAAATCAGCAGATCCATTTTCTAAAACATTTTCCATAACTTCAATAGAATCATCAACTTTAACCCCACCTAAAACATAAACGCAAGGTCTTTCAACATTATCAATTGCACCATATAAAGTAGTTAATTCATTTTCCATAACCCTACCTGCAATTGAAGGAACCTCACTTGCAAAACCTACAAGGGATGTTTGAGATCTATGTGCAGTAGCAAATGCATCATTAATAAAAAAATCAATAATTGGTGATAAATTTTGAACTAAATGCGTTTTAGATTGTTCTTCTGCATCCCTATTTAATATTTCTTCAGAATAAAAGCGCACATTTTCTAATAATAAAAGTTCACCAGATTTTAAATCTTTAATTGATTCTTTAGCAGATTTTCCAAAAATGTCATCAATATATTTAACAGGTTTACCAATGATTTTTCCCAAAACATTGGCATGTTGTTTTAAAGTAGTAAAATCCTTTTTTCCAGGCCTACTTTGATGTGCCAATATTACAGTTTTAGCACCACTGTCAGACAATTCTTTTAAAGATTCTGCATGAAGTTTCATTCTAGTATCATCTAATATTAATCCTGAACTAGGATCTACAGGAGAGTTAATATCAATTCTTATTAGAACTGTTTTATTCTCAAATTGAAAATCATCCATTGTGTTAAAGTTAAGAGCCATCTGCTAATTCCACCATAATAAGTAATAATTATATTTATTATTTTGTATTTACAATATAAGTTTTATATTTTACTTACTAAATCTAATAGTGCTTTTTCTTGATTATCTGCTTTAATTATGCCTGAAGCTAATAAAACTCCTTCAGCACCTAAATCTATAGCAGCTTTCATATCATCACCAGTACTTATACCAGCACCACATAAAACTCCAATTGAAGAATTTATACTTTTAACAGTAGCAGTTGTACCCTCAACTACTTCAGGTTCTGCTTGAGATACAGGTATTCCCGAACCTATAAGTTCTGGAGGCTCTACAGCAATAAAATCTGGATTTAATGTTGCAACTGCAGCACTAGTATTAATATTATTTGTACACACAATATTAATTAAATTATTTTCTTTAGTTTTTTGTATAACGTTATCAATATCTGTTAAATTCATTCTTTGTTCTGAATGATTAATTAAAGTACCTTGAACTCCTGCTTCTTTAGCACATTCTAGTAATATATCTCCAGTATGTCCTCCTGGAGTTATAGGGTCTATATGTTGTGTTAAAATAGGTATTTCTATTTCTTGAGCCAATCTATAAACATCTAATGCTTGAGGTGCTACTGCAAAGTTAATTCCAGTTTCTTTTGATACTTTTTCACATGTTTTTGCTAAATTAAGTGCATTAATCCCTGTTGATTCTAAATAAGTTTTAAAATTTAAAATTACTATGGGTGTTTCAAATTTATCCATTTAGTTTCACCTTAACTAATTATTATTAAATATTATTATATTTTAAATTTATATAAAATCAATATTAAAAATTTTTTTAAAATATATTATAATATAAGATTAATTTCTGAGGTTAATAGATTAATTTTAAAGAGGGTAGAATGATACTTAAAGATAATCAATTACAAAAATTGCAAAAAATGGGATATAGATTTGCAGGTAAACATCATCATGCTGCTACTAAAATATGTCATTGGACTAAAAAAAGCATTTTAGATGAAGGAGTTTGTTATAAAGAAAAATTTTATGGTATTAAAAGCCACAGATGTTTACAAATGTCACCAAGTGTTCCTTTTTGTCATCAACAGTGCCTTTTTTGTTGGAGAGATCTTTCTAATACTAATTTTGAATGGAAAGGAAAATATGATGAGCCTAAAGAAATAATTGATGAGTGTATTGAAGCTCAACGCAATCTTTTATGTGGATTTTTTGGTAATAATAACTCCAACCCTAAAAAGTTGAAAGAATGTAATAATCCCACTAATGCAGCAATCTCTTTAGCAGGAGAACCTATGTTATATCCTGAAATTAGTGCTTTAATTTCTGAATTTAATCATAGAAAATTCACTACTTTTTTAGTTAGTAATGGTTTAACTCCAAATCAATTTAAAACTTTAGATGAAGATCCTACTCAATTATATTTATCTTTAGATGCTCCTGATAAAAAAACATATAAATCATTATGCAGACCTCAAATTGAAGGAGCTTGGGATTTATTAAATAGTTCTTTAGAGCATATGTCTTCTTTAAATTGCCGTAGAGTTATTCGTATTACTGCAGTTAATGGAAAAAATATGTTTGATAGTGAGGGTTATGCAAATTTAATCAATAAAGCATCACCAGATTTTGTTGAAATTAAAGCTTATATGTTTGTTGGTTATTCACGTCAACGTTTAGAATTAAATAATATGCCTATGTTTTCTGAAGTTAAAAATTTTGCTAAAAATATTGGAGATTTATGTAGTAAAGAAATTATTAATGAATCTCAAGAGAGCAGAGTTGTCCTTTTAGGTTAATTAATTCAATTTTTTCATATTTTATTTTTATTAATAAGAAGATTTATCTGCTGTATTTATATCTTAGAACTGCATTATAATATGTATCAATATATGGTTGAGGTGGTAACAAATGAAAAAATATATTGTAGGCATATTAATCATATTAATGATAATAAGTCCATTATATGCAGTATATGGAACTTCTGTTGAAAAACTTGGAACATCCATTACAATTGGTGAAACTACTGCCAATAACAATGCATATAAAAATAGTATGATTGATTATTTTCAAACTAAAACTGACCAAGATTTAAATTCTGTTCCTATGGATATTATAACTGCTAATGATGTTAATAAGATATCCAAAGAAATTACAGGCGATACATATTCATCAAAAAACATATTTTCATGCGCTTTTGTTGATTTAAATGTTAATAGAGATAATATAAAAGTAATTGTTGATAAAAGTAAAATTACTACTGTAACTCCAAAAATGTATGCTAATGCATTAGAATCAGCAGGTATTAATAAAGGGTATGTTGTAGTATCATCCCCTATAGTTGCTTCAGGAGAAGCAGCACTTGCAGGAGTTTTGAAGTCTTATGAATCTGCTGTTGGTAGTAACATACCAGATTCTGTTAAAAAAGCATCAACTGAAGAATTATACTTAGAAACAGAATTAGCTAATGAAACTGGAGTTAACGGTGATAAAATCGCGGATTTATTCTCTGAAGTTAAAGAACAAGCAGAAAAAAATAACGCTACAACTGTCAATGATATTAAAATGATTGTAATAAACATTGCCAATAATATGAATATCAATATTGACAATTCACAAGCACAAGATATCGCAGAATCAGTTTCTAAAACTCAACAAGTTAAAGATGATCTTCAAGGATTTGAAAGTGAATTAAACAAAATTGCAAATGATGTTCAAAGTTCAGGACTTTTAGATCAAATTATTGAATTTATTAAAAAATTATTGAATTTATAACCAAGATTCATTAAATAAAAATATTTAATCGAATCTAATTTTTTTGATTAAGAATACAAGTTCTGCCAAAAATTCATAAAAGTTATATTAAATAATTACAAATAACTTTTTTTAGATATAATTATATATCAATTAAAAAATAAAAAAATAGAATAGATTATTATGTTTATTGCCCACACCAATTTACAATTTATTATTGAAGTTGCAATATTAATACATGTAGTCATATTAATATTATTTAATATAATATATTTACCATTAAGTTTAGTTTTATTCTTAGCGTTAATTTTTACATTATTAATTGGAGCAGTATTTACTGTAGATGCAATATTATTATTATTACCAGTATTGTCACATCATGAATTTACTCACCCTCTCGGAGTTTTAGCAGTGTTTGGATGGGTAACTATATCTGCAGCTGCAAATTTACTTGCGGAAGAAGATATTAAATCAAGCTCTGTAAAAGCGGCTAGTTTAATGTTATTCTTTATAATTGCTGTTTCTGGAGGATTAATGCATAAATCTTTCTTAATATTGTGGTTCTTAGGATGGGTGATTAGTTACTTTATAATGTCCAAATCATTTAAAAAAGAAAGTCGATTTAACACAAAAACAGTGCTTGGATTTATAGGGGCTGGTGCTGGAGGATTTATAATACTAGAAATATTATCTAGAATACTAAATGCTAGTGTTTTAAGTCCATTATTAAGAATTAGTAGGTTAGAACAATATTCCTATTCAAGTTTAAAAACAGTACTAGTTAACACCAACTTTTGGGGACATGTACAAGGAAGTTGTTATTGGGGAAGTAATTGTCTTGGAGGATCTGATGGTTATATAACCCTACCAATTACGTTAATTCAAAGTTTTGGACTACCCTACCACATATTCTATGGAGTACTTATTGTTAAAAAAGATTATATTGATTATATGTTGCCAGGAATATTTGCATTTGCATATGATGCTGGATATTTCGGATTACTTTTCATATTATCTTGGACATTAATTGTTAGTATTAGCGGATTATTAATACTAAGAAAATATAGGACTAAAAGAAAAGAAGGAAATAAACAGTATTTAGGGCGAGAAGCATTATTAATTGGTTCATTAACTGCTTTTTTATCCCAAAGCATTATAGGTTTATTTATATTTAATCGTTCAATTAATGAATCTGCATTACTGGGATATCTTATAATTTCAGCATTAGTAGTGGCTCATATAATATTACCTATAAAAACATTTAAATCTAGAAGCTTAAATTAATGTTAATATTAATTATTTTTGTAAATATACTAATAATTAACATATATAAAATTAGTTTTGAGAAAATTTAAAATTTGATTTATATTTTATCAATACCCAATTTTAATAAAATCTAAATCTATGCATATTTAGAATTTCTAAGTTCAACTGCTTTCATGGCTGCTTTTTCCATAGAAATTTCAAAAGGAATACCTGCTTCAGTTAATAATTTTTGACCTTCTTCTTCATTAGTACCTGTTAATCTGATAACCATATCTACACTTTTATCACAGGCATTGAATGCATTGATAACTCCTTTAGCAACGTCATCCGCACGAGTAATTCCACCAAGAACATTTAAGAAAACCACTTTTACAGGATTATAATTAATAACTAAATCTAAAGCTCGTGTTATAGATTCTTCTGAAGCTCCACCACCAATATCTAAAAATGTTGCTGGTTCACCACCACTATATTTAATCATATCCATTCCAGTTAAAGTTAAACCGGCTCCATTGCCAATAACAGCTATATCTCCATCTAACTTAACAAATGCAAATTCTTCTTTAGAATATTCTTCAATATCCATTAATTCCTTATGTCTGAATAATGCATCATCATCAATTATTAATTTAGCATCAGCCGCAATTATACCATTATCTGTGGCAACTAATGGGTTAATTTCAGCCAAATTTGCATCATATTTTACAAATAAATTGAATAAGTTATATATAATTCTTCCAACTTCAGATATTTTAGAACTACCTACACCCATTTTACGAGCTATTTCTCTAGCTTCAAATGGTAAGAAATTATCTTCAGGATTAACATAATATTTTATGATTTTTTCAGGTTTAGTTTTAGCAAGTTGTTCTATTTCAACTCCACCTTCAGCACTAGCCATTATTAATATTTTTTGATTGAATCTATCAACAGCCACACTAACATAAAATTCATTTAAAATATTTGCTTTTTCTTCAACTAATAAAAATTTAACTTTTTCTCCATTAATAGTGCTACCTAATAAAGTTTCTGAAATATCATTAGCTTGGCCAGGGTTATCTGCAAATTTTATTCCACCAGCTTTTCCACGACCTCCAACTAAAACTTGACTTTTTAATGCAACTGGGCGATTCATTTTTTTTGCAATATTACTAGCATCTTTACTGGTTTTAGCAACATATCCTTCAGGTACAGGTATACCGTTTTGTTTAAATAAAGATTTAGCGTTAAATTCAAAAAGTTTCATTCCCAAACTCCCCAAAGATTATTTTGTTTTTTTAATTTTCTGAAAGAAATTTAAATGAATATTATTTTTTATATGTAAAATAATTCCAACAACAAAAAATAACTAATATATAATATGTTTTGATGGATTAATAAATATTATTGATAAAAATTTTAAAAAAATAGTTAAAAGAATAATATAAATATTCTTTTTATTTATTGAACTATTTTACGACCAGCTTCAAAAGCTAGTAAATTCTTATCTTCCGTACCTTTAGGTACACTATCTTTAATAGATTTTATAACAGCATCAGCAGAAATAATTTTAGTTATTTCTGTAATAGACCCCAACATAACAATATTGGCTACAATAGGCAAACCAATCTTTTCATTTGCAGTTTTAGTGGCTGGAGCATGATAATATTTAATATTATGTTCTTTTATGAATGGAAGAATTTCTTCTTCATTAATCATATCTGGGTCAACAATTAATATACCATTATCTTTTAAATCATGTAAATATGCCATCATCGCTTCGTGAGACATTGCAACTAATATATCTGGATTTTGAACCTTAGGATAATCAATTTCTTCATCACTAATTACTAATTCAGTTCTTGATGCTCCACCTCTAGCTTCAGGACCATAAGATTGTGTTTGAACTGCATATATATTATCATATAAAGCAGCAGCTTTTCCTATCACAATACCTGCCAAAATTATTCCTTGACCCCCAAATCCAGCTATTCTCATTTCTGTACGCATTTAATCAACCTCTATAAGCTGATTTAAAAACATTTGGTTTGTCACCATATTGTTTTTCAATTAATTTATAAATTTCTTCAGAATATTCTTCATGTGGTTGTTTTGTTATTTCACCTATGATGATTTTTCCTTCTTTTTCTTTAGGCTCCATATTATCTGCTTGCATTTTAAAGATACTATTATCTTTTAACCAAATTAACATATCAGTAGGTTGTTTAATTTTATTTTTACGACCATAATATGTTGGACATTGTGCTACAACTTCTATGAAACTGAATCCTTTAGTTTTTAAAGCAGATTCTATAGCAAATGTTAACATCAATGCATGTGCTGTAGTGTATCTTGCCACATAACTAGCTCCAGAAGCAGCTACTAATTCCGATAATTGGAACGATTTTTCAAAAGAACCATAAGGAGCTGTTGTTCCAAAACTTCCTTTTGGTGAAGTAGGGCTTATTTGACCTCCAGTCATTCCATAAATATTATTGTTTATACATATTACTGTCAAATCTATATTTTTTCTAGCAGCATGTATTAAATGATTCCCACCGATTGAAGCAGAATCTCCATCTCCACTAAATACTATAACATTACGTTCAGGGTTTGCTAATTTAAGACCTGTAGCAAATGATATTGGTCTACCATGAGTTGTATGTAATGAATCACATTTAACATATCCAGGTATACGTGATGAACACCCAATACCAGATACTAATGAAACATCATCTAAACCAATTTCTGCTTTTTCCATTCCTTTAAAAAATGTATTTAATACAATTCCATTTCCACAACCAGGACAGAAAATATGGGGAAGCCTATCTTCTCTTAAATATTTAATATAAGGATTTTCAGATGACATTAGTTAGTTACCCCCTTGAACTTTTTTAATAAACGATAATATTTCTAATGGTTTATGAATTTCCCCACCTATTTTACCAAATAAACTTACTTTTGCATCACCTTGAGCAACTCGTTTAACTTCATTTACTAATTGACCTAAGTTCATTTCAACCATTATAATATTATCTGCACTTTTAGCCAATTTTTTTACTTCTTCATCAGGGAAAGGCCAAATAGTGTTAAGTTTTAAGAAACCTGCTTTAATTCCTTCGTTTCTTGCATTTTTAACTGCAGTTATTACAGATCTTGATGGTGCCCCATATGAAATTAAAACTATTTCCGCATCTTCACATTTATATGAATCTGTAGAAGTGATATCTTCTCTGTTTTTGAGAATTTTATTACATAAACGTGAAACTAATTTTGCATGTTCTTGAGGATTGTTTGTATCAGGATAACCTCTTTCATCATGAGTTAAACCAGTTACATGCACATTATATCCTTCAGCAAATACGGGCATGTTTGGTGTTGAATTTTCATCTGCTTTACATAGTAAAAATTCTTCTGGAGATTCTTTTGGCATCTTACGAGGTATAATTTCAACATTATCAGGAATTACTATTTTTTCCCGCATATGAGCCACAATTTCATCACCCAATACAATTACAGGCACCCTATATTTTTCAGATAAATTGAATGATTTTACTGTAAAATCAAAACATTCCTGTACTGAAGATGGAGATAATACTATAATTTCATAATCTCCATGAGATCCCCATCTTGCTTGCATCACATCACTTTGTGAAGCCATTGTTGGTTGTCCTGTGGATGGGGAACCCCTTTGAATATTAATTATGACTAATGGAGTTTCAGTCATTGCTGCATAACCAATTCCTTCTTGCATTAATGAAAAACCAGGTCCTGATGTTGCAGTCATTGTTTTTGATCCACCCCATGAAGCCCCAATAATTGCACCAATAGATGCTATTTCATCCTCCATTTGGATAAATACACCACCATTTTTTGGTAAATCCCTAGCCATATCTTCTGCTATTTCTGTTGAAGGAGTTATAGGATATCCTGCAAAAAATTTACATCCTGCTTTTAGTGCTCCTTTAGCATATGCTTCATTTCCTTGTAGGAAATATTCTTTACTCATTGTTTTCCACCCTTAATGCTTGATCAGGACACATTAATTCACATAAATTACATTTTGAACATTTTTCCATGTTCAATGGTGAAGGAATATGTATTCCTTTTTTATTTTGATTATTTGAGAATTCATAAACCTCTTTTGGACAGAAAGCCATGCATATTAAGCATCCTTTACATAATTCCGAATTTAAATAAATCATGACATTACTTCCATTGAATAAATTTTTTAATAAAACTAAATGATATACAAATAAAAAATGTTTTTTACATATCTATTTATTTAATTGTTTTAATAGCATTATAATATTTTTGTTAAATTTAAAACTTAAGATTATTTTGTAATATGCTCTATATACATAAGAGGATAATTTAATTTTTCAATATACTCTATCCTAATTATTGCTTTAACATCATTATATTCAACATATATTTTAACATCTAACATATTTCCATCAAGAGAAATGTAATCAAATTCACTAAGTGAATCTTTTAATTTCTGTTTATCAATGTTAACATCAACATCAACAATACACGGTTGTAATTTAAAAGAAGATTCAATACTCTTCTCCAACAAATCAACTGTTTCAATACTCACAGGAGTACCAACAAACTGATGAAATAAAGCCCCCATACTAATTCCACCTTCAAAAATAGCACGTTCTCTATTAGAAATATTACTAAAATACTTCTTATCAACATCAATTTGATCTTTCATAAAATAAATATACTCAAATAAAAATAAAAAATTTTCTAATAAAAAAAGTAATAATAAAAATAAAAAAAAGTATTTACATACTCAAAAAATTATTAATTAATTCATCAATATTAATTAATTGAGATGAAATAAATTCAGGTGGCGTGGGGAAAAAATATCCTAATATTAAAAATATTGTGAATCCTACCGTAAATGATAATATATAAATTTTATCCTCTTTAATTGGATAAAATTGAGTTAATAATAAACCCACACCTAAAAATGTTAAAATAATAACAAATGCCATAGATTTATTTGGATTTTCATAATGACTTATTTTTTTAAATGGTTCAATATCCTTTAAAAGACATTCAACAACTAAACGTTGCTTAGTTGAACCTTTAGGATGGCATGTATATAAATATAATATTTTAGATTTATTTATAGCCACATAATCAGATTCAGGTATGATATATGTTCTATTTACAACATATTTAGCATAACCAACACTATTCCAATCTAAATAAATTTTATCTCCTTTTTCAAGTTTATCCAAATCAAGGAATGGAGATCCATACATTGTTCTATGGCCAAAAATTACAACAGTACCATTATCCGGAGTGTAAGATTGTGGTTCATAATAAATACCATATGATACAGATTTATTATTAACTTTTGTAGATATGTTTAAATCATTTATAATTAAAGTTGGAGATCCAGTACTATTGTTCTCAATTGTAATCTGAGAAGAATAATAACTAACTTCAATAACACCATATAATGCAAAAATAAACATTCCAATAATAATAAGTATAGTTGATAATTTCATATAAGTAATTCCCCACAAACAATCTGGAACAAATTTACAATAAAATGTTTAATTAACTAGTTATATTGAATATATAAATAAAATTAAGTTTATAAATTTATCTTAAAATCAGCAAAAAAATAAAAAAATAAAAAACAGTAGAAATATTCTACTTATTTTTTGAATTTAGAGTATCCAACACCACCAGCTGCTGCTAAAGCACCAACAACTAATAATCCAATAGGAATACCAGTATTTTTAGTAGGTACTGCAGTAGTGGATTTAGTATTATTTTCAGTTTTTATATTAGCACTAACTTTTTGAGTAGAAACATTATTCAAATTATATGGATAATGATATGTGTAGCTGAATGCACGTGATTTACCTTCACCTAAAGTTACATCCCATGCAGCAGTTTGTGTTGCAGCAGCAGATTCATCATCAATAAACTTACCTTCAGATGGAGATTGAGCAATTAATTTTGAATTAATAGGCACAATAGGTGCTCTTACAATACCTGAAACAGTACCGCTTCCCCTATTTATTACTTTAAAGTTAAATTTACCAGTCCAACTTTCAATTTCTAAAGTTGGATTTAAAATATGTAATTCATCTGGGTTAAACCATGAGAACCATAATCCAGGTTCATTTTGCAATGGCCAGTAATATCCTCCATCTACCTCTGCAGGATTAGCATTACCAATGTAACTTGCAGCACTCAATGAACTCATTTTTTTACTAGCACTTAAAGTAAAGACTACACTTTTTTTACTATTAGCTGGTATTGCCCATCCTAAATCATTATCAGCATAAGCAGAATCATTATGATTAGCAGTACGTTTAATCATTTGAGCTGCTTTTGGACTAGTGCCGGTAACATCCCAATAGATTGCATTTGAACTAATACCACTATCAGAAGTTCCTTCAGTAGTTTCTTCACCAGCTCCTCCATTTTCACCTAAACTACCTTGATATGCCTCACTTATTTTGAAGTATTGTACATGATTTTCATTATTTTTTACAGTCACCCATATTTTAGCTGTTAAGCCATACATTAAAAAATTAGTTCTACTAGTATTTTCAGTTAACCATGTTTGCGCTTTAGTAGCTACAGATAGGCCATCCTCAGAAGTAGGACTAATACTGTTAGAAACAGGACTCATCTCTGCAAAAATTGGATTAAATGCTGAAAAAGTAGAAACTAATAATAATGATACAATTAAAATTGTACAAATTTTATTTATGTTCATTTTTCATAACTCCCTTAATTTGATAATATATAATATATTTTTCATTTATTAATAATTTATGGAAAATATAAATAAAAAAAAAATTGGTTGAATTATAAAAATTAATTCAACTTATTTGTATATAGATTTCATTTCTTTAATCATCCAAGTTGGTGCAGATTGAGTAGATACAGTAAGCATTGCACTTTCTGAGTTTACTATCAAAGTTTTAACATCTTCTCTTGGAATTTCTAATACTACTAAGTATTGTGCATCCAATTCACCTAAATTAGATGATCTTTCATAATCAGACAAAGTTATTCCATAATTTTGGAGTAATGCTGATGTTTGAGCCTTATTGAAACTTCCTGAAGCAGCAGCTCTTAATAATTGCTCTACATCAGTTGATGTTACTTTTTCAGATTGGGTTGTACTTGATGCTTGATTCATTGTTAAAGATTGTGAGTTTAATAATGTTGCATCTACTGTACCACTATCTTTAGCTCTAAGAATTGCTAATACTGTAGCTCCACTGATTTCAGGGGTTTTATCTGAATTAACAGTTGTAGTTGTCTCAGCAGTTTCATTAGATTCATTAGTTGCAGGTGCTTGTTCTGGTTCTGTTTTAAGATATACATCCACAGTATTTCCAACATTTATTAAACCTGCAGCAGCTTGTACTCTTGAAATTACTATTGGTACTGCAACAGTATCTGGAGTTTCAATTACAGTATTTGCTAATACTAAAGCATCAGCTTGTTTAATGAAATTAGTAGTATCTTCAAGATTCATAATAACTTCTTTTTTATTTTCAGAATTTTGTGTTTGAGCTGAAGATGTTGAAGCATTATCTCCTTCTGAACCCCCATCATTAGTGGAAGTTGTTATCGCATCATTAGGATCAGTAGAATATGCAACCATAACTCTATTAAAACTATCTTTTTTAGTTTTTAATTGTTGATTTTGATATTTACGCCATTCTGTAGTTGCAGGACCAATAACATCAATTGCTAATACTTCTTCAGGAGTGCTTGCAGATGCTACTTGTGATGTAAGTGTTTGCTTCAATGGATCAGAAGCTAAACCATTTTTGAAATAACTATCTATTTCACCATATTTAGTATTTTTAGCACCATCTAAGTTTTCTTGATATGGTTGATATACCAAGAAATAGTATAATGACGATACTAATACAATCAAAATTACACCAAAAACAATTGCTCCCACAAGTGTTTTTTGATCATCATTCGGACCTTTTCCACCCAAACCCGAACCAGATCTAAGTCCAACTCCACCTTTAGGTGCTGTTTTTGGTTTAAGTTTAACACCATCATTAGATTTTACTTTAGGTTTAGGCATTGGCCTAGGTTTTGCCTTTTTTTCCTTATCATTACCAGATACTTTACTTACTAAACCTCTGATTTTGCCTCCCCCTTCACCAGAGTTTTCAGCAGGACCAGGTTTTCTTAGTTTTGTAGGAGTATCCTTACTGTCTTTTTTATTATTTTTCAACTTATCTAACATGTGGACCACTTTTTATATTTGTGAACAACGCCCAAATAGGCATAAATATTAAATATATTAAACTACTTGCAAACAAAAATATCGCAGGTAGATTCCACAAATGGATTTGAATATTTTGAGGTAAACAAATTAATATTAACATTATCATGAGAGCTACTGTGATTTTCATATTTACGGGCTTTAAATATTTAAATGAACTAATCATCATAACTGATGAAATAATCATCAATATCAAAGAAGCCCATATATCATAATAACCACTTAAGTAGAATGAAGATAATATGAGTGCTAATGCAGGTATAGGTAATCCCACAAATTCACCTTTTGGATGTTCAATATTATCCGAGATAACATTAAATCTTGCAAGCCTCAATATACCACATATAATTATTAAGAAACATACTAATATATTAATGTATCGTATTTGATTAGTTAATGTAGTATAATAAAGAAATATTCCAGGTGCAATTCCAAATGAAATTAAATCACATAATGAATCTATGTTCTTACCAAAATCCGAACCATCAAATCGATTTAATTTGCGTGCAATCCAACCATCTGTTGAATCAAATATTATTGCTAAAATCATTAATTGAGCTGCAATAAAATATTCTCCAAATAATGTTAGAAATATTGCTAATATTCCTGAGGATGCATTTAGTAACGATACAAAATCAGGAATCGAAACACAATTTCGAATATTGAAGTTAGGATTAGCCATTATTTTTCCTCAATAATATTTATTTTTAATAAATTTTTCAGTTAAAAATTAGTTTATACTGCTATTAAATTAATTAAATCCAAACTAATATTGAGCATTATTATACTAATTATAAAACCTTAATTTATATTATATTACTTTCAATAATATAATGTTTTTCTTTAATATAAGTTATAATTAAACAATTTTTAGAAATTTTGGAAAAAATAGTAAGTTAATGTGAATATATGTTTGTAGTTTTTTATGAAAAAAGAAATAAATTAATTTTTGTAGGTAGCCATTATAGTTTCACCAGCTTTTGGTCTTGACCCTATATCCACGACAACATCAAAGTTTTTTTCAGGTATTATTAAGTCTACTCTAGATCCAAACTTAATCATACCTAATTTATCACCAATATTTACAGTATCTCCCACTTGAACATACTGAACTATTCTTCTTGCAATAAATCCTGCTACTTGAACTACACCAATTTTACCATACTTGGTATCAATTACAATAAGATTCTTTTCATTAAATGTTGAAACAGGCTTTTTTGCAAATCTAAATTTTCCTTCACAATGTTTTGTACTTATTATTTTTCCAGAAACAGGTACTCTATTTACATGCACATCTAATGGAGACATGAAAGTACTTATAACAATTCCTTTTTCGTTATCACTTAATATTTCATCCATTAAAAAATCATCAGAAGTCACAATTTCTATTTTATCAATTTTTCCAGTAGCATATCTGCCATCTGCAGGAGCAACAACAATATTTTGCTTTGAAGGGACTTTTCTATCAGGATCTCTAAAAAATTGTAAGAAAAATAATGTAATTATTAGTATTAATAATGATAATATATAATTTTTAAAAAGTAATAGGATAAATACTATTCCTAATAGAATACTTGTTTTTTTAAGTGTGCCTTCTATAAAATTCATAATCGATTTTCCAGTAATACCTTTCAAATATTTTTATTTATATATTATTTAATATTTATATACTAAACTTATTATTTTTTAGGCTTTGTAGAAAACCTTTTTTCTAATTTTTAATTTTGCACTAAAATTG
>CADBMS010000018.1 GCA_902795935.1 uncultured Methanobrevibacter sp. | reverse complement strand
TGCACCATGAATATATGGTATTTCTTTTTCTTTTGCTTTTCTAGAAACAATAACTCTTGTTAAAACATTATCAAGCGCATCAATTACAACATCCGAGTCAGCAATAACTTTATCAATATTTGTTTGATTTATATGTTCATTAAATGTTGTAACTTTAACATAAGGATTTATTAAGCGAACCTTTTCTTTAGCAACTTCACTTTTATAAAGATTTAAATCTGCCATTGTTGCTAAAGTTTGTCTATTAAGGTTTGATAAATCAAATACATCTTCATCAACTAGAACAAGTTCTCCTATACCCATTCTTGCAAGCATTTCAATAGTTTCACCACCGATTCCTCCACAGCCCATGACTGCTATTTTAGAATCTTTGAATCTTTGTTGTTCACTTTTTGTTACAATACTCATTTGGCGAGATTCAATTTCCCAATAACCCCATTCAGTATATCTTGTTGGCAATTTTTTCACCTTTATTTTTTTAAATATTTCTTCTTAGTTTAGATAATAATTCACTGAAATCATTTAATGCATTTTCATATGTTTTAAAATTTTTTCCAGTTATTAATCCATTTTCAGATATTTCAATATTGTTTGTTTCTAGTTTTTTATCTGATTCCCTTACTAAATCATTTTTTAATTGTTTTTTTGTATTTTCTATATTTATTGTGAATGGTAGTTTGTATGAAAATGAATTATCTTTATAATTTAATTTAATTTCTTCATCATCATTGATTTCTGATAAATTTAAAGCAATATTATATCCTTTGTTTTTTAATTTATCATTAATTTGTTTAAATTTGTCTTTTTTTATTAATTCAGGAATATTATCTACTTCACATATTAGAAATTTTTCAAAATCTCTAATTTTAACTATTTGGCAATTAGTATTTTTTAGAATATAATCTTCATAATAGCTTATTTTATCTATTTTTTCTTTTGTAATTGGAGTGTTGGTTGGTATTCTTGTTGCAAGGCAAGTTGTTGATTTTGAATATGGGATGTTGTTTTTATTTAAATAATCATGAATTTCCCTAGAATCTAATTTTGCATCAATAAATGGTGTTTTAAATTTTTTTTTATAAGTTATTAAAATTCCTGGCCTATCATTTACTAAATCACTGATGTTATTTCCATCACAGATAAAATCAAAACCATTTTCATGTGCTACTTTTTCAATAATAGAATACATTTTATTTCTACATGAGTAACATCTTTTAGGGTTGTTTAATATGAATTCTTCATCTTCAAAGAAGTTTAAATCTATAATTTTATGTCTTAATCCAAACAAGTTAGTTATTTTTTTAGTATTATTAATAAAATCTGTTGGAAATAAATTATTATCAATAGTTATAGTTAATGTGTCTTTTGCAACTTTTGAAGATAAATAAGCTAGTAATGTTGAGTCTGCTCCACCAGAAAAACCAATAGCTACTTTTTTATTTTTTAAAATATCTTTTACTATATCTATTTTATATTCTAAATTCATTATTTAAACACCATTATTATTTTATGTTTAAGCATATTAAAGAAAATTTTAATTAACAATTGTTATATAGTTTTAGTGTTATAAAAGTTTCCAAATAGAAGACAAAGCAAAACTAAAAAAATTAAATTTAACTAAACACTAGACGAATTACTATTTAAACCCTTAAATATAAAATCTTTAATATCATTAAATTTATCAGAATCCATATTTTTTAAATTATCAAGACTAATCATCTTATTAAATTTAGATAAACTAATATGAGTATTAATATAACCATGTTTTTTAATTAATTCTAAAAGTCGTTTAGCATAAGTTAAATCAGGATTTACAATACGATTACTCATTAACTCTAAGGAGTAAATATCATTAATCCCTAAAATATCACACATAACCCTCATTTCATTAATAATTTCTAATGCCCATATTTTGAGTTTAACTTCACAACCATCTTTTAATAAACACAATGAATCATCATAAGCCAATTCTGCAGTATTTTCAGCATTAATAATAGATTCTTTTTGCCAATCAATATAATCTGATTCTTCTTTAACAAACATATAAATCAAAAATAAATGTAAAAATTTCATATCATATATTACAAGGTTACTTTTATAAAATGGATTAATATCCAATGTTCTTATTTCAAGATAATCTATTCCATAATCTTTTAATGAATTTAAAAAATCTTCGGAATTTTTTGGTTTTAACCTTATTTGAGAATATAATTCTTTAACTTCATACAAATCACCATCATCAATTAAATTCTGAATATCATTTGTAAATTCATCAATAGAATCATATGAAGGATATAAATTCTTTAAATTTTTATATCCGCAAGAAGCATTTCTAAATGATGGTCCTTTAGTTGAATAATAACTATCATAATCATCTTTTGCATCCATTAAATAGATACAATCCTTTGAAAATGATTTATGTGAAGCTATTGAACAACCAGTTAAATAGATAATTAACCAAGAATATCTAAGATAATTTCTAGCAATTTTTAAATAAACATTATTTTTAAATTCTTTGAATGTTAAATCATCCTTTTCCATGAAATATAATTTTTTTAGGAGATTATGTGAAAATGAAAAATTAAAGTGAACTCCCGAAATCATTTGTTTTTTAACACCATATTTTTTTGCTAAATATTCACGATATTTTTGTGATTTTACACCATTTTGAGAGTATTTAGCTATTGGTATTTGATCATTATACGGCAAAATACATGGAATTGACTGAAACCAAAGATATTCATCATAAGGAAGTGAAACATTCACTAAATCACATAAGAATGAAAATTTATTAAATGCCTCCTCAACATTATCAAAGGGAGGAGTTATTATTTCAATTTGACTTTCTGAAAAATCAGTTGTAATCAGAGGATTTGTTAATTTATCACCAAAAATTTTAGGATGAGGAGTTAAAGATAATTCACCATCACATTTAACCCTTAAACTTTCCCATTCAATTCCAAATAAACCTTCCAATATCTCATTTGAAGATAATTTAGATAAATTTAATAAATTCATTAAGTCCTCACAATCCACTAATTTTTGATAATTTAACAATAAGTATATTAAAGATATCATTAATAATCTTTTTCCAAAAATTGATGCTGTAAAATTTTATAGGCTTATTTTATTTTTCCGTATTTTTTAGTCCATTTTTCATTTTGGTACTGTAGGAAGGTTAATATTCCTTGTTTGGTTTTGTATGTTTTCTTTATTTTTTCTGGAGGATTTTGTGTGTAGTAATTTTCTACTTTGTTTAATGTTTTTTCTATATTTTTATCATCTAAGTATTGCATGTATTGTTGAAAATGATTTATGATATGTTTTCTTATAAAATCTTTCAATACTACTGGTATGGCCGTGTAATTTTGTAAATATTGTTTGAATTCATTTATTGTATCTTTACTTGAATTTTGTCTAAAACAATTTTTTAATTTCAATGCATTATCATAAATTACTTGTTTTTCTTTTCTATTTAACTTATTTTTTCTACAATAAGCTTTTATTTTGTGATTTATTGTTTCAAACATATGAAAAATACATAATAATGTTTTACTCCCAATTCATCTGCAACATTACGATACATTAGAAATAAATCTGTTGTTAAGCAAACAAATGGCTTACCATTTGTACTTTCTTTATGAATTTTTTAGTATTTTCGAGTATTCTACGACGTACAAACTTTTCTGCAACTGGAACATTGAGTATTGAATCATACAAAGTTAATCTGTAGTGTCTTATGGCATTAATCCTTAAAAATTGCTCATCATACAAATAATAACCTGAATAATCGAATTTTTCATTTTCTATTTTTTCAATGTGATTTTTATTAGACCAATTCTTGATTGTTTGATGAGATACATTTATTCAAAGAAATATTTGGAAATATTCACTTATTTTGCGAAATGATTGGCATCCAATTTTCATTACACTAAAATTAATGCACAAAATAACTTCAAACATCCAAAAGAATAAAATCAAAAAAGCCTATAAAATTTTTACAGACTCAAAATTAGCAATAAAATTTGATAAAATTTTATTAACTTTTTTAAATAGTGTATTTTTAATCTATATGCCTTATTAAGTTATATTTATAGAAAACAAAAAGAACAAACATACTTTATCAATAGTTAAAATAGAATTTTTAAAAATTTATATTAAGGAGTATAAAATATAATTTTGTTATAAGTTTAATCTGAAACAGTTTTTTTCATGATTATTAATGATTCCAATGGATTCTAGGTAAGAATAGATGATTGTTGGACCTACAAATTTCATTCCTCTTTTTTTTAAATCGTTTGAAATTTTTTTAGATAAATCAGATTCTGTTTTATATTCTGATTTTATAACTTCATTATTAGTAAATCCCCATATATATTTATCAAAGCTTCCAAATTCTTTTTGAATTTTAATAAATATTTTTGCATTGTTAATTGTAGCATTAATTTTTCCTTTATGGCGAATTATTCCTTTATTTGAAGATAATATATTAATTTTTTCTTCAGTATAATTAGCTACTTTCAAAACATCAAAATAATCAAATGCTTTTTTAAAGTTTTCTCTTTTTTTAAGTATAGTTATCCATGATAATCCTGCTTGAAATGATTCTAAAACTAACATTTCGAATAATTCTTGATCTTTATGCTTGGGCACTCCCCATTCTTCATCATGGTACTTTATATAGAGTTCTTCATTGAGGTTTACCCAAGAACAACGAGTTTTATTATCCATAAAAACCTCCAGTATATTATTCTTTAATTTTTTCCCATAATTTAGTTTGGAATACACTGTTTTTACTTAAATTTTCTAATTTTAAGAATAAATTCCATGGCATTGCTACTGTTACATAATCTGATGGTATTAAACGTCGAGTATGTTTTCTTGAAGATATGTCTGTAGGCCCCATTACAAGGTGAGGATTTTCACTATCTGATTGTTCAAATACAAAACAACCTATTGATTGACAGGCTGATGCTTGTGGAACCATTAAATAATTAGTATCACTTCTAAAAGACCCATCTAATTGCATTATTAACGTTAATTCAAAAGCATTAAGTGTGAAAATTACTGAATCAGGGATTTCATCATCATTTAAATTTTCAATTGCTTTAATAAGAACATATTTTCCTTCATCATATATTGGTCTACTTGAGATATGTTTACATGCTGTGTCAAAATCTGCATAAATTCTTTCTCCTTCTGTAAACATTTCTTTTGTAGATTTTGGCTTATTTTCTAAAGATTTAATATAAGTTTCTTTATCTTTAGCAGAATCAACACCTAATGATAAAAAAGTTGCTTGGAATTCTAAGTCTTTTTTGGTTTTAAAGCCATCACCCCACCCAAAACCTGCCCAAATTCCTCCACAACTAACATTTTCACGTCCAAAAACTGTTGTTTTCCTATTTACAATAGTTTGTGCAACAAAAGGCATTACACAACCACCTTTAGTAGATTTAGGCCCGACAGCATTTTCAGGTTTTTTATCTGTTTTAATTAGAACTATTGGTTTAAATTTACAATTTAGTTCATTTGCAATATTACTATCCATTTTTTAAACCTCAAATGATGTTATATCTAGATTCAATCTTGTATATTTTTGTTTAATAATATTTCTGGAGTGTATTTTTTTAGGAGGAGTGAGAGTGAAACTACTGTAACTGAACTTAATGACATTGCTAGTCCTGCGTATTCTGGTCTGAATGTTATTCCAAATAATGGATATAGTACTCCTGCTGCTATTGGAATTAGAATAATATTGTATGCAAATGCCCAGAATATGTTTTCTTTTATTCGTCTTAAAACTTTTTTAGATAGTTCTATTGCAACTATTACATCGAGAGGATCATTGTTTAGAAGTATTATATCTCCACTTTCTATTGCAATATCTGTTCCATTTCCTATTGCTATTCCAACATCAGATTGTGCTAATGCTGGAGCATCATTTATCCCATCACCTACAAATGCAACTTTTTTTCCTTTTTCTTGAACATTTGATACTTCAAAAGCTTTTTGTGTAGGAGTGACTTCAAATATTGCTTTATCTATGTTTAATTCGTTGGCTACTGAATTTGCTACTTTATTGTTATCCCCTGTAACCATTATTGTGTCCATGTTTAGTTTATGTAATTCATTTATTGTTAATTTTGCATTTTCTTTTAATGAGTCACTTATTCCTAAAACCCCTATTACTTCCCCATCATATGCAACAAGAGTTGTTGTTTTTAGGTTTGTTTCTAATTCATCTAGTGTATCCCATATTAAATCATCCATTGGCATCCTATTGTTTCGTAGTAATGCTCTGTTTCCAACCATTGCTTCTTTAGAGTTTATTTTACCAACCATTCCTTTAGCAGGTAATGTTTCTACATCTGTTACCATTTGTAGTTCTACTTTTTCTTCTTTTGATTTGGACACTATTGCATTTGCTAATGGGTGATTTGAGTACATTTCTAGACTTGCTGCGATGGATAATACTTTTTGTGTGCTTGCATTGTTGAATGTTATTATATTTGTTACCTTAGGATTTCCATAGGTTAGGGTTCCTGTTTTATCAAATAGTATTGCATTTATTTTTTCTAATTTTTCTAGTGCTTCTCCATCTTTTATTAGTATTCCTAATTCGGATGCTCTACCTACACCTACAGTTATTGCTGTTGGTGTTGCTAATCCTAGAGCACATGGACATGCCACTACTAATATAGATATGAGTATTGAAAGTGAAAATAGTAAGTTTGCATTAAATAAGAAATACCATGCTAAAAATGACAATATTGATAAACTTATAACTGTTGGTACAAAGTATGAAACTACTTTATCGGCTATTCTTTGTATTGGCGGTTTAATACCTTGTGCTTCATCCACCATTTTAATTATTTGTGCTAGTACTGTGTCTTTACCGATTCTTATTACTTCTAGTGTTATTTTGTTGCTTATGTTTATTGTTCCGGCAATTGCTTCATCGTTTTTTGTTTTTAGTTTTGGTATTGATTCACCAGTTATCATTGATTCATCAATGTGACTTTCACCATCTATTATTTTTCCATCTACAGGTATTGTTTCTCCCGATTCTACTATTATTTTGTCTTTTATTTTGATTTCATGTATTGATATTTCAGTTATTTCATCATTTTTTAGTATTTTTGCATTTTTTGGTTGTAAGTCTATTAATTTTCGTATTGCTTCGGATGTTTTTCCTTTAGCCCTATCTTCTAGGAATTTTCCTAGAGTTAAAAATGATGCTAACATTAATGCAGATTCATAGAACATGAAGTCTGGGGTTAAGATTATGTTGAATGTTCCAAGTAGACTGGATATGAATGCTACTCCCATACCCATTGAATACATTACGTCCATATCAAGTGCTTTGTTTTTTAGTGATTTGAATGCTGCTTTGAATATTGGAAAACTCACATAAATAAATGGTATGATTGTTACTAACAGCATGAAATAATGATTCGATATTGGTAGTTTTATGCCAAGTAACATAATGGCAAATAATGGTAATGAAAATCCAAAACCAACAATTAACCTAAACAATTTAGACCTTAATTCCTTTTGTTTAATTCGATCCTCAATTTCATAATCATCTTGACCATCAATACCTAAAACAACATACTTATTATCTTCTAAAAGTTCCCTTAAATCAATAATAGTTTTTTGAAACTGATTATATTCAATTTCCACAGTACTATTTTCTAAATTAATTTGAGTATTGGTTACACCATCCATATCTAAAAATATACTTTCAATTTTACTAATATCTGAATTTTGTAATTTTTCTATTCTAAACGCAATATGATTTTTTATAACATCATAGCCTGAATTTTCAATTGCATCACTTAACTGTATAAAATTTGTATTATTAGAATCATATTCTATTGTGGCTTTTTCACTTGCTAAATTAACATTAGCCGATATAACACCAAGTTCATTTGTTAGTGCTTTTTCTACTTTTATAGCACAAGCAGCACATCCCATCCCAGATATTTTAATTTCAGTCTTTTTAGCATTATCTTTTGACATATAACCAATACCAAGCGAATATAATATTAAATAAATGATTATTTTTTTTAATTTTCACCCAAATACTCATAACCTGCATCTTCAATAACACTTTTAATATCTTCTTTTGTGGTTTTATCTGAATCATATTCTATTTGAGCATTTGAATCATCTAAACTCACTTCAAATGTATTTATACCATCAAGTTTAGATAATGCATCTTCAACATTTGCTACACACATTTTACAAGCCATTTTTCCTATTTTAATATCTACATTTTCAATTGCCACCTTATCACCAATATAATTTTTTTAATAAAGACTAAAATTATTTAATATTAGTCTAAATTTTTACAATAATTCTTATTAAAAAAAATTAATTATAATATTATTTATAAAATATAATATCAATAATATTAAAAAACAAGTATTAAAATTTAACTAAATTAATTCAAAACTATTAAAAAAAAGGAGATAAATTAAAATGGAATTAGAAGAACCAATATATGAAGAAAAATTAATTAATTTTAATTGGAAAGCCCTCCTCATAGGATTAGTATTATCATTAATAGTTGGAATTGGGCTAGAATATATAATCCCACTATACGGTGGAATCATATCAATGATACTTGCATGTGGAATAGCAGGATACATTGCAAAAGGACATGTGTTAAACGGAGCACTGCATGGAGGATTAGTTGGACTTATAGAAGGAGTAATAAGTATAATAATACTATTTTTCATAACAAACTATGATACAAGCATATTCATAACATTAAGTTCAACACTAATAGGAGAAATATGCTTAGGTACTATTGGAGGATGTATCGGAAATATTGCATCTTTAATAATCAACAAATAAAATACTTATTTTTATCCAATAAAATCCATTTTAGTTTAATGTTATTATACAATATTAATTAAACCATTAACAGCATCAATTTCCAAAAACATATCTGTTTTAATCAAATCAAAATCAGAAACCTGATCAACCATAGGAATACCTGACATTATAGCCCCAGTAGCTATAATAGGTTCAGCTTTTTTACAAACAATTGCACAAGGTGCCGTTTTATTTTTAAACATTTGAAAAATCACATAAGACCCAACAGTAGATCCCTTACCCCCAGGAATAACTAAAATTTTATCCTTAATAGAATGACCATACAAATCATGTTTAGAATCAATAACAATACCAGTTTCTGGATTCACACCACCTAAAAAACTAATATAATCTTTACTAGTTAATGTTTTACCTTCAACTTTACCTTTAGATATTATACGGCAATTTAAAGTAGTCATAAATACACCTCAACATCATACAGTTTCATTCTTCATTATCTCTCTTAAAACAGCAGTAGCATAACATCCCTTAGGAATTGAAAATTCAACTAAAACATTACCATCACTAGTAGATTTAGCAGAAACATCCCAAATTTTAAAACGTATAGCTCGCCTTAAACCATGACTCCCCAATTTTGGAAATTTAGGGCACACAAAATTTTCATGACTAATGCCCTCATCAACTAAAATTTGATTCTCCATAACACCTAATTCACCAGCAGCCAAAGGAACTTTACTACCAAATAATGGAGCAGTAGGATGTGCTTCAAAATTAGATATTAACTCTTGTGCCCCATCTATAGATAAATCATTAATTAAATGTTCTTCATTATCTATAACAATATCACCCTCAACAAATTTATCAATACCTAATTTTACCCTTTGACTAACAGCCATATTAAACAAATAAGATTGATAAGCATGAACAAACATTCGACTTAAAGGTTTAGGTAAAGCATATAATGCCTTCTTATAAGAAGCATCATCTAAAACATTCCTCTTTTTTTGTTCTTTTAAAAGAGTTCTTAACATCATCCTCTCATACCTCATACGCGTAGGCATTAATTCATATGATTTTTCTAAATTCCCATCATCATAAGCTTGTCTTGCAATTTTAACATTATCTGGCTCTCCAGGATAAGGATTACCAATATAAGCACCAACAGTTTTTTCTAAATCATTATCTATTAATGCCCTTCCAACAAGATGTGTATTAGTTCTTGGTTTTCCAAATCTCTGCCAACCATAATAATTAGGAGTTCCTACTTTTTGTAATTGTTCTAAAACTGATTGAGCAATCTCAGCAGCATATACAGAATCATCAATATCTTTAATCAATATTTTAAATTTATTACCTATTAATTGACCCATACGCAATTTTTTTTGATTCTTAGTGACTTTTAAAAATTCAACATTATGAAAATTATTCTTTAAAGATTCAAGATTTTCAGGTTCAAAATTACTAACACAAATCCACTGCCTAGTTATTGCTTTTTTATCTTTCATACCTGCGAATCCCATTCGTTTCCTATCTAAATGTAACTCCCTTGCAATATCTAAAACAACATCCAAAGTAGTTCTACCTAATTTTTCTATAAACAACCATGTGTTAGGACCTTCACCAGTAGGTATTATCTCAGGAATTTCTTCTACATAAAAATCTTCATATTTAACTCTTATTTGGCCACCAATACCCTTTTCTTTTGTTACAAATGTTTCTGCATTAAGCATAATATCTCCATAAAATAAATATTGTATAAAAAAAATTTTTAATAAACACAGCATATAATTTTTTTATTTCAAGAAATAGTGCCCTGACCGGGACTTGAACCCGGGTTATAGGATCCGCAATCCTAAGTGATATCCACTACACTATCAGGGCGTTATAAATAATAATTTTTAATATTGAAAATAAACTTAGCATTCCTAATTATGCTAATTAATAATATTTAAAATTTTAGTATAAGTGAAAATTAGTTTGTATTAATTTAAAAAATAGTTTTAATTTGTGAAAAAATTTGTTTTATGAAAAAATCTAAAAAAAAATAATCCTAAAAAAAAAAAATTTAGAGTTATAATAAAATAACTCTTAAAATCCTAAACACTTAAGCTTGTGCAAATGCTGAGGATCTTACATCAGAAATATCAGAGTTGGTGTTG
>CADBMS010000017.1 GCA_902795935.1 uncultured Methanobrevibacter sp. | reverse complement strand
TTTTTTTAATGGATTTATCATCTAAATTAGGGTTATTTATTGCTTCTTCAATTAATTTTTTGGCTTCTTCGTTTACTATGTTTTTTATTCTAAAGTTACATAATGCTTTTACAAAATTAAACGAATCTCCTCGTGTATTTGTTTCCATATATGAGTTGCAGTTGACTCCCATAAAACCAATTACGTTGATTTTAAATCGTTCTCCACAGTGCACTTGTATGTTTTTTGTTTTTGAGGCGTATAATATTCTTCTAACATTTGTAACACTTTGACAAGCGGTTTCATCCATAAATACTAACATTCTGCATTTTAAATTAATCGTTGTTAGTTTTTTTTAAACAAAACCATATCTTCTTTGCTTCGTCCTTTGTACTTAATAAAAGGTTTTCCGTAGTTTAATCCAAGTTTTTTTCTTGTTATAAACCAAACATTACTGTAACTAAATTTTATGCCAAATAATTCGTAAATTAGTTGTCGTACATCCTCAATTGTATATCCTTTGTCATCATTTGTTATAATTTCTTCAAGTATTTTTAGTTTATCATCATCTAATTCTGATTTTAGACCACAATTACTGTAATTTGGTAATAAACCATCTATACCTTTCTCATTATAGCCTTTAACCCATCGTTCACCAGTTTTTCTGTCAACATTAATGATTTTTGAAGCATTTTTGATAGTATCTCCATTCTTAACCATTTTAATTAACAAAATTCGCCTATAAATATTATAAGACTCTTTATGTTCTTTTAAAAGATCATCCAACTGCTCATTCGTCAAATACCCTTCAATTTTAGCAACTTTCATGATTATTACATATGAACTCCACAAGGTATAAACTTTTCTAAAAAAACTATATGTTAAATTTTTATCGCCATATATTCTATTTTAAATTAAATAGCTTTTTATAATATGATAACTTAATATAAATGATATAAAATATATTATGGGCAATTTTATTATATATAATCTGTTCGCTATATAATTGTATAATGTTTAGTATGTTATTCAAAGAATAAGTTAATTATAGTATTTTATAATGATTTTGGGTGTAATCATGCTTGAAGTATTTGCATTTTTGCTATTGTTGGTTGTTTCATTATTCATTGTAATTAAAGCAGCAGATTTTTTTGTTGATAATTTAGTAGATATTGGTGTTTACTTTGGAATATCTGAAATAATTCTTGGTGTAACTGCAGCTGCTATAGGCACATCTTTACCTGAATTTGGTTCAGCTATGATTGCAATTTTAACTGGAACTCCTAATGTTGGAGTGGGTTGTTCTTTAGGTGCTAATATTTGGAATATTGGTGGAATTTTAGGATTTTCTGCAATTTTTGCAGGATCTATATGTGTTTCACAACCCATTCTTAAACGAGAAGGCTTAATGGCTTTAATTACTGTAATTTTACTTTATTTATCTTTATTAATATTTGGTAATATTAATATAATTTCTGCTAGTGTTTTGATTATAGCATATATAATTTATATGTATTTCCTTATTAAATGCGTGGAATCTGAAGAATGTGCTATTAAAACGGATGTTGATGATGAAACTAATATTAAAAAGAAAATTTTATTTGTTTTAATTGGTTTAATTAGTTTGGCTGTTGGTTGTAAACTTATTGTTACTTCTGTTGTTAATGTTTCAGATATATTAAATATTCCTGATGTTTTAGCAGGTATGTTTTTAGCATTTGGTACTACTGTACCTGAATTTTTTGCAGTTTTCAGTTCTGCTAAGCGTGGTTTGAGTAAATTAGCCGTAGGAACTATTTTAGGAAGTAATATTTTTAATATACTGATTGGTTTGGGTGTTCCTGCATTATTTACTACTATTACTGTAGATAAAATTGCTATAAGTTATGATGTTCCTTTATTGATTTTTATAACTCTTTTATTATTAATTATGGGATATATTAGGACTGAAATTAAGAAAACTGAAGGTATTATATTAGTTTTAACTTATTTTGTATTCATTGTAGTTAGATTGTTTTTATACACTTAATTTATTTTTTTCTATTCATGATTTTTTCATAAAATTTATATTAATGAGTTTAATAATTATTAGTTATATGATGTCATTGTTATTTTCTTGAATATAATTTATTTTATGTTTATTTAATATAGTTGATATTTTATTGAGAGGAGGAGTTATATTGTCTTTTTTAAGTAGGTTATTTGGTCCTAAACCCATAATTGCAAAAAGTAAATATAAAAAAATTACTGAGGTTCAATCCTCTGGTTTTAGTAATAAATCTGTTGGTGCTGGTTATTCTATGAAACCAGATGTTTATTATATTGTGGCATCTGTTGAGTTAGGTAATACTACAACTAAATGTATTTTAACTGCAACTAATTTAAACACTAGTCATAGTTTCTTGTTAGATAAAACTGTAAAGATGACAAGAGATATTCGTGCTCCAAAAGAGGGTGAAGAAGTATTTGGTTCTACTGTTTGGGGTGTTGAGTTAACTAAGGAATCTGTATCTGAAATGGTTAAAGATACTATTTTAGAATCTATTAAGAAAGCAGATATTGATATGGAAAAAGATTTAGATTTTGTTGTTAGATCTACAGGAGTTACTGCGGGATTTGCTACCCCTCAAGAAGTTGGTCAATTAATTATTGCTTTGGCTAATGGTTGTTTAGAAGCAGGTATTCCTCCTCGTAAAATGGCTCCAGCTATGAATGTGGATAATTTTCCTGAAAGGTTGAGGGATTTCACATTATTGGATAAAGTTGAATTTGATGGTGCTGTTGTTAGTGTAGTTCCTCCTTCTGGTAAAGAAGTTGTTGCTAATGAAATGGAAGGTGAATTAGTAACTGCTGGTATTAAATTAGGTTCTAAATGGACTAAAGTTGATTATAGGAATCCTTGTGTTTCTATGGATTTTGGTACTACCCTAGCAGGTCGTGTAGTTAATAATGATGAACCTTATGCTAAAACTATTGGTAATTATTGTGGTTTAGCTGGTGCTATTTGTGATGCTCTTATTAGGGGTACTAATAAGGTAGATGAACGTGGTGGTGCTGCATTAGATTTGTATAATGATAATATTACTAAAAAAGCTGATTGGAAGAAAGCTTTGACTAATGCTAAAAGAGTTCATGAGTTAATTGATATTAGAGTTGTTCCTGAGGATAGAGATCGTTTTGGTACTGTTCCTGTTGAACCGTTATCTGCTAAAAATGCAGGTACTACTTTGATTGGTTGTGATGTTGGAGTTAACGGTGATAAATTGGATGAATTAACTAAAATTGGTGCTGAAATTTATGAATCTGATGGGTTACCTACTTTGTTTGCTACTTTAGATTATGTTAGTTCTTTAGTTGTTAAACGTTTGATTGAAGTTTCTGTTGAGCAAGGTGTTATTGTTGATGGTTCTATTCTTGGTGTAACTGGTAGAGCAGGTATTTCTGGTAGAAAACCTGAATTTATTTTAGAATATGCTAAAGGTATTTTTAATGACTGTATTTTTGTATCTGATGCACTTGCTTTAGGTTCTGGTATTATGGCGCGTTGTATGAATTCAATGGGTACTCCTAAGGCTCCTATTGGGGGTTGTCAAGGGGGATCTTGTATTTTAGGTAAACGTAGAAAACTTCAAAAGAAATAAATTTAATTGGTATTGTTTGGGATGGTTATTGCAGTAATTATGGCTGGTGGTAAAGGTACTCGTTTGGGTTTGGATTGTGAAAAACCTTTACTTGAACTTAACAATAAACCTATGATTGATTATGTAATATCTAGCTTAACTAATTCAATTTGTATTGAAAAAATCTATGTAGCAACTAGCCCACATACTCCATTAACTAAATCACATCTTCTTAATCATAACTGTCAAATAATTGATACTCCTGGCAATGGTTATGTTGAGGATTTAAGTTTTATTTTAGAATATTTTGAAAAAAAAATACCAAACAAAGTGTTACTAATAGTAAGTTCAGACTTACCATGCATCAAAACAGAAACGTATAATTTAATAATAAAACATTACTATATGATGGGAACTGAAGCAATGAATGTGGCAGTACCTGAGAAAATATTCAAAAAATATGATATAAAACCAACAATTTTATTCAATGGAATAGTCCCAACAGGAGTAAATATATTAAGGAGTTTAAACAAGATACAAAATGAAGAATTATTAATTCTTAAAAAATTTGAACTAACTTTGAATATTAATAATTCAAACGATATAAAATTATTCAATAAATATTATGGTGATAAGGATGGAAGAAAGGAGACTGATTAAAGGTGAAGAAAAATTCTGGAGTGAAATCAAAGGTTACCAAGTAGCAACTAATCATGCTAGAATTTTAGGTGAATTAGAAGAATTAGTAATTAATGATAAAACTGGAAAAATCACGGATGTAGTTATTAAAGTAGAACCTGGAAGAAATATTAATGTCAAGGGTGCTAAAAAGAAAGATAACTATTTATTAGTACCATTTGCAAAAGTAGAAAAAGTCGGTGAATTTATAATAATTGCTGAATAAACATTAAAAAAACTAGAGTTATATGGTCTGTTTCCTAGAAAAAACATTCTTTTAACTTTATTTTATATTTTATACTTTAAATATTTCAAAAACAATTTTAAATCATTATTCCTCTATTTAATAATATTGATTTATATTCACATAATTAAAGTATATGCTATTTTTTTAAAATAGAAAAAATTCTATAAATAAAACCAATGTATTTAGTATTCTTTAAAAATCAATAATAAACTCTTTGGATTAAACATAAATCTCAAATTAAGTTTTATAATATATTAGTATGACTTTTAAGAGAGTAATAACATGATTATAGTTCAAGCTAAGTTATTCCTAAGGATGAAACAAGTAAAAAATGAATTAATTAAATTTTCTAAAAGATATGATTAAAAAAATCTAAAGAAGAATGGACAATATTGATTATAATTTATTAATCAATACATATGATAATACATTATTATTTGTTGAACAATGGTGCTCTGTTGAATTCTCAATAATCACCAAAAACAGAACATTTTATAAAATTTAGTGAAAATATATCAAATTAGTTGCAAGTGATATAAAGATTAATGTATTTGATGCAAATTCAATATCTTTATAAAAATAGAGTATTTAATATCTCCTTTCTATTTTTTATAGTATGTTACTAAACTAATATTACAATAAAACTCTATTTTTAAATAATTCAAGATCAAAAGTTAATTAAATAAATATAAATTAAAAAAATATGAGTATGTAATTAATTACATACCTTGAACACTAAAATCAATCATACGTTTAGTTTCAGCAGCTAATTCTGGAGGTAAGCCAGTAATATCCATGCTTAAAAAGCCTCTAACAATCATGGATGCTGCTTCTTCTTCAGTTAAACCACGACTAGTTAAATACTGAACTTCTTCTTCATCAATTTTACCAACTGCAGCTTCGTGAGACATTTCTAAATTACTAGAAGCACCTTCTAATATTGGAACTGCATACATTAATGCATCATCGGATAAAATTAAACCATGACATTCTAAATGCCCTTTAACATCAGGTACTGCTCCAGCTAAGTGTCCCCTAGCATATATTTTAGAATTATCTTTAGCAACAGCACGTGAAACAATTTCAGATTTACTACCAGTACCCTCTAAATAAACACGTGATCCAATATCCATTATAGAATCTTTTTGACCACTTATAATTGACTGGAATAAAGTTCTACAATTGTTTCCAGTACAATAAGCAGTAGGATATGATTGTATAGTTTTAACAGGGCTAGTTAAGATATAATTGTTAATGTAAGTAGAATTATCTTCCATTATAATGCCGGTACGAGGTCTAACTTCGACTTGCTCTGCCCAATTATGTATCATTGTGAAAGTAATTTTTGCACCAGGTTTAACAAAAAATTCAGAAACACCCACATGTAATGCAGACATAACATCATCACCAGTAGCACAACCAGTAATAATATTAATTTCAGAATTTTCTTCTGCAATAATGATATTATGTGCAGTTTGCATTACTTTTTCATCACCAATAAACATACATGCTTGTAATGGGAAGGTTTCTTTTGTATTGGGCTTAGAACGTATGAAATATCCTCCTTTGCTTCCTTCTTCTTCCTCAGTAATGGCAATTCCTGCAGTATATTTATCCGTATCTGGTTTAACAGCTTTCCACATATAATCTTTTAGCCAACTATATTTATCTAAAGCAACATTCATTCCCATCATTTCAAGAGAATCACTCATAGTGTTACTTACAATTTGACTTTGATCTATTTGAAGAAAACTACCAACTCTATCAGTTTCTTCAGTATTAACACCCACTTTCAACAAAGTGTTTTTAACATCATTTGAAACTTCATCAATACTATTTAAAGTTTCATGTTCATCAGTATTTTCTATGGTAAATTGTTCAAGCTCAACATCACTACCTAATGCCGCTTTTTTATTTTTAGCTTTTTTAGCTTTTTCTAGCACCTTCCGCATTCTATGCACCCTTTAAATCCTTCTTTACGTATATCTTCTAATATTTCAGTTGGATTGCCTGAACATGCAATACGTCCATCCATTAAAACATGAGCAATGTCAGCATTAACAAAATTTAAAATATAACCTAAATGAGTAATTAATAATCCAGATTTTTTTCTTAAACCTGGTTTTTCAAATTTATCTAATAATATATTAATGTTTTCAGCAATTAGCTCAACGTTTTCAATATCTACTCCACTATCTGGTTCATCAAACATTATAAAATCTGGTTTTTGGGTTAAAAGTTGTAAAATCTCAGATCTTTTAACTTCTCCACCTGAAAATCCAAGATTAACATTTCTCTCTAAGAAACTTTCATTAAGTTTAAGTTTCCTAGCTAATTCTTTTGTTTCAGGATTTAATTCAGGTTCATCTAAACTTTGTCCAGATTCCACTTTCAATAAATCCTCTAATTTAACACCTCTAATAGCCGGAGGATTCTGAAAACTCACTCCAATTCCTAATTTAACTCTTTCAGTTGTGTTTAAATTTGTAATGTCTTGGCCTTTGTAAAGTATTTTTCCATTAGTTACTTTATAGTTAGGAAATCCTAAAATACTCATGAAAAGTGTACTTTTACCAGTACCATTAGGTCCTAGTAGGACATGGGTTTCTCCTTGCCGAATCTTTAAATTAATATTGGATAGTACTTCTTTTTCATTTACCTCAACTGCGAGGTCTATAATTTCGAGCAACATCCTATTTCACCTGTAATTTTCTATTTATAATAGTTGTAATTTTAATAATAACTATTGTTAATTTTTAGTATATTTACATATGTATGCTAGTTAATATAAAAGTATCGGGTAATTCGTTTAATGATTAAAAAAATACTAACTATATAATCAATAAAAATCATCATAAATAACTAATTCTAACATTTCTAATGCTTTATCAATACCAAAACTCTCTCTTTTAAAAATTAAATCATAATCAATATCAGTTAAATCTGCATAAACATCACTAGTGCCAATAGCAACGGTTTCTTTTCCGTGAACTACAATTCCACCTTCACCAATACCTGCAGTAGTTCCAATACCAATATCTGCATTAGTTAATTTTTTAACAGCTTCTGCCATTTTTTCAGCCATAATCAAATCATCTTCTTGATTATAAACCTTAATGTCATTTATAGTTTCTTTAGGTATTAAAGGTTCAAATTTAAGAATATTATTAACACCAGTAATAGTGGGGATAAATAAACCAGCAACAACAGATAATTCCACTTTAGACTTATCTAAACTCCATTCATAAGTTCCAGAATATCCCATTGAATAAGAGTGAATTTCATTAGCAATATTTGCATGAGTAAAACATTCAGCAGTGGCAACTTTAATTAACATAATTACCCTCTTATAATAAATTAAAATTATATATTAATTTATATTATTTCAATTCCCATGGAATATATGTATTCAAAACCTTAACCAAAACATTAGATTCTCTAATCAAATCTGCTAGACGATATAATCCTGGTAATTCTGCAACATGATGGCTAATATCAATGATATTAATGCCTCTATTCTTAGCTAAAAGTGCTCCAGATTGAGTTAAATCACCTGAAATAAAAACATCAGCATATTTATTGGCAGCTAATTCAATAAAATTTGGGTTTAAACCAAAACCCGGAACAATAGCCACAGTATTGATAATGTCTTTTCCTGGATTATGAATAACTTTAATATAATCTAAATCAAGTCGATTTTTAACTAAACTCTCTAAATAATTCATATTAACATTATCCTTAATTGGTTTACAAATATATCCAATATTAGTTTCTTCATCTAATACTTCCAATTTAACCATACTCAAAGTATCAATCAATGCATCACAAGCGCCTTCAGGTATAATATCCCAGTTAGAATGAATAACATAGGTGGGGATAACAACTTCACAATTTGGTGGGTGATGTGTAATTAATAAATCAAAATCACTATAGTCTACACCATAAGTAGCTAAAATCTCTGGAGAAAGATAGTCCATCATTAACAAAACATTTTCAATTTCAATTAAATCAGTATTCATGTCAGAATTCATAAAACCCACATTATCAGTTTTTAATGCTAAATCAAGAGGGATCTTACTTTCAAGTTCATTAAATAATTCTGAAGCTTTCATATCATCACTTAAATTAATAATTTTTTATTTCAACATGAATTAACTCTAATAATTCTGATAAAATAGTATCAATATCAATAGGAGTAATAGAAGAAACAACTACTGCTGGTTTATCTATACTTTTAAAAAATTTTTTAACATCCATATTTTTAAAAAGAATTTTTTCATAAAAATTAATATTAGATGCAGAATATAATACTCCATCAATTTCATTAATACGAGTCATAGCTTCTCTTAAAAGATTAATTGTTAATGTCATAGTGCCGGATGTTTTACTATTAAAACCATAAGTGTTAATAGAACCTTTAAACTCTGCATTACAAATATTTAAACGATTTGGAATATTGTTATTTTTATTTAATAAAGAATCACTTCCATCAGAGCTAGGATTCTCACATAAAAATATCTTACAATTTTTCAATGATTTAATATTATCATCACTTAAACCACCAATACCTGTAGTATCAATAATTAAATCTCCATCTTTTAAAAGTTCTAAATCATTAGAAAAACCAATATGGGGTGTTTTAAAAGGAACTTCATTATAATAAAATTGTATAAATTCGAGTAAATGTTCATAAATATCCAGAATTTGTATTTCTTCAAAATCTTCTAACTGAGAGGCAACAGCTACTCCAGTAAAATAAACTCCGGCAATAATTGGATTATTAATTTCACAATCAATATTTTTAATCCATTCAATGCACGCTTTTGCTTTTTTTTGAGAAATACTAATCAAAATATCTTTAACTGTAATTGAGGAATAAGTAGTAGTTACTGTTGAAGTAATTCCATCTTCTTTAATTTGTTTTTTAATAGACATAATAAATTCACAATCAAAATATAAGTTATTCTTTAGTTAAACCAATTCTTTCAAGACATTCAGTTATTTCATCATAAACTGCACTTTCTAAAGATTTACCATGAACAACATGTGATGCAGAACAAGCGCCTGTTAAAATTCTTCCTTTAGAATCTAAAAATAACATTAATGATCCTGATCCTGGAATACCTAATCTACCACGAGCAATTACTAAATCACAGTCACATAAATCCAATGCCATTTGTGCTTTAGCCAATGCAGGCATTCTAAAAAAATCTGCAGAGTTTGTTGGAAACTCAAAATGTTTAGCACTATTTAAATTAAATTCATTTAATACTTTATTTATAATTTTAACTTTAGTAGTAGTCCAATTTGGAATTACAATCTTTTTTGCAGAACGAATATATTTTTGTATGGATTCTATTTCTTCTAATTTATCTCCTCTACGTTTATTCTCAAATGATTCCATATAAGCGTTATATATATATTCTTCAAGCATAATTGGCCTCTTTAGTATAATTAATTATGTTCTGCTTTTAAATTTAAACTTTTAAGTAATTTTAGTACTTCTTTAAGGTTACCATATGTAGGGGATCCCACTCCTTTAACAACGCTAGGATAATCTTCAGGTATAACTGTTGCAAGATTATTGGACCCTGCATTTAATGATTGAACAGCATTTTCTGGTCCAATGGTTGGTGTGGGGGTTGTTATTCTAATTTCAGGATATACTAACCTAGTTATCGCAATAGCTTTTAGTTGTTCATTAATAGGGCAAGGTGGATGATTAGCCATAGGAGTATCTGCATATGGATTAAAACCCATTACGGGTATTTCTCCAAGATTTTCAAATTCCTTAAGATATAACAAATGTTTAACTCTATCTTCATAACTTTCACCTAAACCTATTAATAGTCCTGAAGACAATTCAATATCATAATCAGATATCATTTTACACATATTTATCCTATCAATTAATTTTTCACCAGGTTTAACTTCATTAAATAAATTATTATTTGTTGTCTCAAGATTACAACAAATAGTGTCAGTATTATAATCAATTAATTGTTTTAATGATTTTTCTGTTAAATCTGAACCAACATTTATTAATAATTCTAATTTTGTATTTTCTTTAACTATTCTTGCTGCGTTAACTGCTTGTTTTCCTTTATAACCATGAGCTCCAGAACAACTGATTCTTGGAATTCCTGATTTATCCACACATTCTGCAGCAGCTAAAATTTCATCATCTTTTTTATAGAATGCATTATAATAACCCTCTGTTGATGTTTTAGCTGCAAATCCACAGTATTTGCATTTTGGTGTTATTTGACATTTATTAGTTAAATGTATGGTGGAAGTTAATTTAATAGATTTAAAGTTTTGATTACGTATTTCTTCTGCAGTTTCCATTAATTCTTTTAAATTTTCTTTTTTATTTATTTTAAATAATGTAAGTATCTCTTTTTTATCAAGAGATTGTCCTTTTGACGCTTTTTTAAGTATTTTTCTTATCAAATTTATACACCAAAATAATTCTTTTATAATGTTATAATATTGTACTAAATTATTTTTAAATATTATTGTAGAAAAAAAATGAAAATTAAGATTTAATTTAAATAAATCTTAAATAATATATAATTTCATATTTAATAAAAATTATATTAGTCATATATTGAAATCACATATTTCAGTATTCAAATTAATAAAATCATATGTTTTGG
>CADBMS010000016.1 GCA_902795935.1 uncultured Methanobrevibacter sp. | reverse complement strand
GATTTAAACAAAATGTTATAAATATTTGAAAAAATGACGTTGGTTCTGTATAATTCGCTTTTATGATAAATCATCATTATCATAAAATTTTTTTGACTGTTTTTTTGTTGAATAAATCCCTTTATCCGTGCGATTAATGCTCTTTAAAAACTTGCGTTGATTTTTTATGTTAGTTTCTTGTGACTAGACTGTTGGTAATTGAATTTTACTTATGCTTGTTTAAAGCTACTATACTTGTGGCTTTTCAATGTGACACCAATACCGAAATGACAATTATGCTGCTTCACAATAATTAAGACTTTTATAGACAGTGGTATTAATGAGTAATTCTGTAATCATTTTAGTACCGAAAAGAGCCTTAATTTCATAAACGCAGGATCATTAGCAATGTAACGAGAATTAAGAGAAAAAAATAAATTTATAGGAATTATTGTTCATTTAAAGTTCTATGATCATGTGCGTTTTAGCTATCGATTACTTTGCCGAAAAACGTAGTCAACTCCCTTATTTATTAATAATTGCAGTAACAATATAATCCTTTTTCTTGCTAGAAATACTTTAATGTTTTTCTCAAAATCAACGTATGTTTTTAAAAGAGCATCTGTCCCATATGGGGCAAGATTTATTAACCAAAATACAAGTAAAAACTGTGGTCTATACGTAATATATAAATCATAACAACTAACAATGTTATGCAAAAAGAATTAGGGGAAATATAAAGTGTTAATTAAGGGAAAGATTGATAAGAAATCTGGTAGAAAAAAAATTTTTGGTTACATGTTGGACTTAAATAGTGATGCATCTGTTAATGGTTATATATGTATAGATAATGAGAAATTTGCAATAAAATGCAATATTTACAGCGAAAATCTAGAAAAAAAATACAGTCATGGAAAGCATTGTTTTGCTTTTAGTATACCAGAAAAATTTAAGGATAAAGACATACATCATATTAGACTATTGAGTGATACAGGTAGTCTAATTGATAAACTATTGATTCCTTTACCTAATTTTACTTTTTCAAATTACCATGAGACTGTATGTGGTTATATCAGTGATGATATTAAAAACAATATTTCTGTAATTAACGGTGTTCTCATTAATAAAAATGACAATAAAGATATAAGAACTGCAATTATAAAACTTAATGATTTAAGCTTTGAAGTGAAGGCTAATCTAAGGCGTGAAAAACCAGCTGATTTTCAATCTTTCACAAGTAATGCTTTCAGTGTAACGATTACAAGCGAGCAATTGAGGGATCTTGATAATATAATTAATATTGTATTACTAGATAAAGAATCAGGAAAAATAATTGATCAGAAAAATGTAGTTAATCCGTTTTCTGACATATTTTTAAGTTCACTACATAATATAAAAAATAAATGGATGAATAATAGTAATTCAGCATTATTTTTGAAAGAAATTAAGGAACTTGCATCTAAAAATACTAAAACAAGTGATTTTAAATTTGTTTCTGCTCTTTGTTTTATTTATGAAAATAATGTAGAAGAGTTTAGCAAAATATTATCAGAGCTTAAAAATGAAGTTGACACTCCTTTGATTAGATTGTTTTGTAGCTACCTTGTTGATAACACTGAATATGAAGATAGTTCTCTTACAGAATATCAATTAGACCTATTACGCAAATTTATATTAACTACTGAAGATTGGGTTGATGGTTATATATTCTTCTCAAAATATTTCCCTAACGAAATAACTAATGAGTATATATTAAAAGCTTATGACAATGGGATGACTAGAGGGGCTTCAACTTTTTGTCTATACCTTCTAGAGCACCATAAAGACTGTTTTACTGAGAAAAATAATTATTTTGACAACAAGATTAATGTTTATAAAAAAGTAAAAGCCCATTATAAAGTTATTGAAACAATCTTAGATTATAAATCTGAAACAGGCAATAAAAAGCATGATTTTGAACTGATAAATCAGTTTATGAAACTGCATGATTTTGACAAAGCATACGAATTATTAAATGAAAAAAAGGATGATTTAGAAAAATCTAAAAAACAAGATCACAGATTGTATGCAAGATTTTGTGATTTCTGGTTTATGAAGGGGGATTATTCTAAAGCCTTAGATTACGTTAATCAAGGATTGTTAATTAAGCCCGACAATAAAGAATTACTTCAGAATAAAGTAAAATTACTATCAACATTAGATTTAAATGTAGAGGGGAGTATCGTTGCTCGAAAGTTATGTGAGCTCTATCCTAGTCCAGTACACACTGACATGATGAACATAATAAATTTTAAACAAAATGAAAGTATTCGTTCGAATTGTGCTTGGTGCGTTGATTTATGTAATATAGCTGATATTGATGAGGCTATTTGTTTAACAGAACAATTTTTTTTAAAATTCAATCGTAATACTCCTTTTTCGGTAAATAAGATATTATTTTTATGTAATAAAGAACCTTCTTCCAAAATCCCAAATTTAAATATCTATACTGATTTTGCTAGAGTTTTTTCAAGAAATGAGGCTGTTCATTACTTACAGAATCTGAGTAATGATGATAGTATCGATTGGGTAGGCTATGTTCAACCAGTAGCTAATTTCTCAGAGATAATAAGTGATGAAATAAAGTTCTTCCAAAGTGTAGGTGTGAGAGAGGGAATGAAAACCTCAAATATTCTTTCTTTGTGTAGAAGAACTGTTTTAAGCGATTATATAGATTGGTACAAAAATAGTAATCACATCCTTGATATCCCTCATCTACTAGATGAATTTTCAAAAACGGTTTTATGTGTTGGAAAAAAAAATAACAAAAATATCTCATTAACGAAAAGAATAGTGTTTATTACACCTATTGGAATGAGTAATTTTGGTGGTGTTGAACAGTTTCTGCAGGGAATGGTAAGTTGCTTTGAAAAAAATTTTTCGTATGAACCATATATAATAGCATTATCAGATAGGAATAAAGCTTCATGTAAATTACTTGATCGCACGTATTTTTCTAAAGAAATGGATGTAAAGAAAACTCGTGAGATTTTGTTTGATTTGTCACCTGACATAGTGTGGTCATTAACTGATGATGATATGTCTCCTTACGTTGAGCCTGTTCGTTATTTACGCAGTCAATCAATTATCGGTTTACACTATTATAGAGCATTTATGGTAACTGCATGTGATGGGGATTTTTATTGCGATTCAAGAAATATTGTTAGAAAAAGTTTTAAGGATATTTTATCTAGTGTTGATGTGGTTTATGCCAATTCAGTATGGACACAGAGACTTATATTAAATTCATTTGATGTCGTATTACCGGTACTTTTTTCCTTACCTCATAAG
>CADBMS010000015.1 GCA_902795935.1 uncultured Methanobrevibacter sp. | reverse complement strand
GATTTTTATTCGTTCATAACCTTGATTAGATAATTGTTTCATCAATTTTTCTTCTAAAGTAGCTTCACTTTCTACGACCATAGTACCACAAACATTTAATGATTAATATTTTATATGTATAAAATTAATTTAAAAGTTTTCATGTATTTTTTCAACAAACCATTAAAATATTACTCAATAACTATAAAAATTAATAATATGCTACCTAAAAATGAGAAAATACATATTTAAGATTAGATATAAATAACATATAACTCCCAAGGATAGTGAGAGAATAAGATATCTTTTCAGATTTTATTCATGAAAAGATTAGAAAGTATTAGTTTTAGAGAATATTTTATAAAAAAATGTGGGATATTTTTATGAAATATGATTATTTAAAAATTAAATCAAAAGCAAAGGAACTAGAAGAATATCCAGGATATCTTCCATGGTTAATCCAACGAGAAATTGATTTAGAGAATTATTTTAACTTCCTAGAAAAAAAGGGATTACTAGATAAATTCAAAAATAAATTATCACAATCAATGATGTTGCCATATAAAAAACATAAAGAAGAATTCATACAGTGGATTAATCATAATCCAGAATATTCGGAATTTTTAATTGAAGAATGAAAGATTTTATTATAACTACTTAAATATTAGGTGTGTTTTAATGACAAATATGTGGGTGGTTAGCAGGTAAAATGCTTTTCTTATAGATGATTTTAAAACAAGGAATATTGTTGCTAATGGATAACTTAAAAGTTTCCACTAAAAATACTCTTGGAAAAAGTATAAAACTTAATTTTTTTAGAGGAGATAAGTGTTAATTTGTAATTTCTATTTTATTTAAGGATTTTTTCAGTAACTGAAGTTGTTGATGTTCCAAATCCTTGTGCAATCATTGTATGTCTACCTGAACCTCCTGCAACAACAATATTCACATCTTCTGGGGTTCTAGTTAGTGGTACCATATTTTTTTTAAGCCATTTAGTATCTAATAATCTTCCACCACGGTTAGCTAAATTTTCATGAACTAATGAATTTTCATGAATATATTTTTTCACATCTAATTTACTTAAATCTTCATTATAAATGGTTTGGGCATGTTCTGGACTCATAATTATGAGTAATTCTCCAGGAACATGACTATTATTAGATCCTGCAGTGGATATTGTATTAATAATTGTGTCTAGTAGGTCATATCCATTTTCGCTTCTATGGTCATTAACATTGTATGGTGATTCTATACCAAAAACTGTAACTGTGTCTTCTTCTTTTTTAAATCCACGTTCTTCATGTAGGCTAATCCAGGGATTTTCTTCTTCATTTTCTCCAAAACAATATGTATATTTTGAAGGTGACCCTAGGGTGGCATAATCTCCAATTTCAGGCACTGCTCCTGCTATATTAATTAAACATAAACGCACGGCACGACCTATACTTGCATTTGCTATATTTCCGGGACCTAAACAACCAGTTTTACAGTTAATTTCTATTGTGTTTCTTATTGGTCCATTAATCAGGATACATACACTTACAGGATGGGTTGTTGCATTTATTGCAGATATATTAAATTTCTGGTTACCTATTGCTTTTATTGCAGTTTCAAGTATTGGCATGAATTGTGGTAAACAACCAGACATAACTCCATTTATTGCAATTTTTTCAATTGTAGCTTTTCCTTGGCGTGGGTTAAGTATAGTTAATATGTCTTCTGGGGTGTAGTGTGAATATTTGTAAAATTTTTCAACTTTCTGTTTTGTTGGAGGTATTATAGGTAGGCCATCAGTTAGTTTTTTTTGATAAAAATCAAGACTTGTTTTTTCCACATCAGGTTCTATGAATATTTCAATATCTTCACTAGATATTGGGCATAATTTAGGGGAGTTATTTAAAATTTTTTCTCCTTCCTCTTTTTCTTCATTAAGAATATCTTCAATAAGACAGCCACAATTTTTATCATTTTTTTGAATCATATACATCAATAATATAAATTAAAAAGAAATTTGAAAATTAAATGATATTATTATAAAAAAAATTAAAAAATAAATGAATAAAGGAAATTTAAACTAAAAATGGATGTATTATGTGATAATAACATCTAATTTATCTTGTTCAATTGCGTTTTTAATTTCACGGGAAATTCTACGACCCATACTCATGAATTCACCGAATTTCATGTAACTGTATGGTGAGGAATCCATGAATGTGTTAGTACCGCCATCAGTACGGGCACTCATCTCGAAGATTACTAATTCTAAGTCTTCATTACAGAAACATTGTAGGCAAAATGGTCCATTCATTCCAGGAGCAACCATTTTTTTAGCAGTTTCCACTAATTTATCTCCATTTTCAAATACTTGTGGTAATAATGATTCTCTAATAACCACTGGATGGTTACCAGTAACAACATAACTAGGTTCTAAACCAATTTCTAGTTGATCTTTTGCAGGAATTCTTACAAGACCATCAATACTGGATTCAAAACGGGTGTCCATACCCATAACTTCTACTTCATCATTTAATGCGGAATAAAAGTAATGTATGCAATAGTTACAACCAGCTACATATTCTTCAATATGTGCTTCTTTAATATCTTCTTCTTCAATCCAGTTTTTCTTAAGCATTACATTAATTTTTTCATTAAACTCTTCAGGTGTGGATGCTACGAAATATCCTCTTCCTCCACGAGCGCCTGGGAATTTAACCATGACTGTACGGTCTATTTTTGATGGATCATCATATTTGTAAGGCATTCTAATATCTGATTCGATTATAAGTTTTCTTTCTAAATCTCTTTCAGCTTCCCATCTTAAAATGTCTCTATTTCCAAACATTGGAACATTAAATTTATCTTCAACATTATCTAATCCTGCATATGCTACAAAAGATCCATGTGGTATGACTATAGCATTCATATCTCGAAGTTTTTGTTGTACGTCTTCATTGATTATGTCTTTGAATTTATCTACGAGTATGAATTCATCAGCAACTTCAAATCGTTGGTATGGAACTTCTCTACCTTTTTCACATACAACAGCAGTTCTGAATCCTTCTTCTTTAGCTCCTTTTAATATGTGGATTGAAGTATGGCTTCCTAATGTTGCAATGGTCACATTTTCTTTGTCATATCCATCAAGGATACTTAGAATTTCGTTTTTATCGATTTTTCCCATTTTATTCCTCCAGTATGAATTATTGAAATATTTATAAAATATTGATATTGAAATTGGGGTTATATTATTGTATGATTAATATTATGGTTTCAATGCCTTTTTATCTTTTGTGATATATTTTTAAGTCTACGATAAAACATTAAAATATTAATAGTCTTTTGTTCATTAAAAACATGTTTTATAAGCAAATAATTAAGAAGAAATAATATATTAATTAAAAAAATAGTAAAAAATAATAAAAATTTAAGTTTTTATATAAATCCATTAAAGATGGAATATTATTTTAATACCATACTAACATAATAATAAAAAATAAGGAATATTATAATTTCTATGAAAATCGTAAGTATAATTGGAACTAAAAACACTGGAAAAACATTATTATCTACAAAAATAATTCAAGAATTAGTAAAACGGAATTATACGGTGGGTTCAATAAAACACAGTCACCATAAACTAAATTTAGATTCTAAAGAAACAGACACATGGAAACACAAAAAAGCAGGTGCTAAAATAGTCATGGGGTCTGGTTTAAACTCAATCATACAAATTGATGAAGAATTAAACTTAGATCAAATGTTATTCCAAATGAAATCATTAAAAAACCCAGATTATGTGGTAATTGAAGGTTTCAAAGGATATGCATATCCAAACATATCCACAACAAATGATGTTGAAAATGAATCTACACTTACAACTGTAAACCCATTTGAGTTAAATAATAATGACATAACAAACTTAGTAAATCTAATTGAAAAGGAGAGTATTACTATGAACAAAAATACAAAATGTTCTGATGAAAAAAATCCATCAGATAATGATGATGTGGTATTATTAATTGATAATGAATCAATTCCCATAAATAAATTTGTAAGAAATATTATAGACGAAACAGTTAATGGAATACTAAATTCAATTAAAATAACTGAATATGGAGCAAAAAATAGGGATAAAATAGAAATACTGCTCAATAAATCTAAAACAAAATTATTAGTCGATAAACAAGACATACCATTAAATGAATTTGTAGAAGCTTTCCTCAAAAATACAACAATTGGAATAATTAAATCATTAAAAATAGATAATTTCAAAGAAGATAATTTTGAAAATATCCAATTATTGTTACAAAAATAAAATATTACGGGATTAATATGGATATTGAAACAAAAGTTAAAGACAGATATGAAAGACCAACATTATCTCTTAGAATATCCATAACTGGTAGATGTAATGTTAACTGTGTTTACTGTCACCATGATGGGATTTTACCTCAAAAATCTGAAATGACACCAGATGAAATATACCAAATTTGTAAATTAGCAAAAATGATAGGAATAGAAAAAATAAGACTATCTGGTGGAGAACCATTAATACGAAAAGATATAGTGGAAATCACAGAAAAAATAGCATCACTAGATTTTAAAGACATATCCATAACAACAAATGGTATTTTACTTGAAAAATATGTAGAAGAACTTGTTAAAGCAGGATTAAACAGGATAAATGTTAGTTTAGATACTCTAGATTATGATTTATATAAATACATAACTAAAAGTAATAAATTAGAAGATGTTAAAAAAGGAATACTAGCAGCATCTAAATCTGGAATAAATCCAGTTAAAATAAACATGGTTGTAATGAAAGATTTAAATCATAATGAAATAGATGAAATGTTCGAATTCTGCAAAGAAAACAATATAATACTACAATTAATAGAACTATTAAAAACAGAAAGCTGCGATGACACAGATTTCATAAATAAACATCACTATAATATTAATGAATTAGAAGAAGAACTAGAAAATAAAGCAGATACTGTTAAAACACGAGAATTCATGCAAGATCGTAAAAAATATTACATAGACAATGGAGAAATAGAAATCGTAAAACCAATGGATAACACTAAATTCTGTAAAAACTGTACTAGATTAAGAATAACTCCAAATGGAAAAATAAAACCCTGCCTACTTAAAAATGATAATTTAGTGGACATAATAACTCCAATAAGAGAAAATAAAACACTTGAAGAATTAAAAGAAATATTTTTATATGCAATTAATAAAAGAGAACCATATTACAAATCCTAATTAATTATTTTTCAAAAACAATAAGGTTCTCATTAATACTTTTAATTTTACTAAAACTAACTAAAATACCTGCTCCTGCTTCAAGTTCATCATCATAGTATTCTGCAGTAACAGCTTCATGTTTTTCATGAATTTTACTAATTTTTCCAGGTAATTCCCTACCATCATCACCTAATTTTAATGTTATATTTTTTCCTTCAATTTCTTTAAGTTGTGATAATATATCCATCTTAATTAACTCCTTATTATTAATATAAAGAAATATTTTATATTATAAGTGATAATATATAATTAATTTAGTAAACATTATATTATTTTCTAATATATTAACTTAAAATGGAGTGTAGTTTTTAGTGGATGAAATTATTAAAAAATATATTGTTTCAGGGATAACTGGAATATTATTAACATTATTAATTACAATTATTCTTAAACTCATTATTGGTGATGCTGCACTGACTATGGTGCCCTTATTTGCAGGAATAATCACAGTTTATTTCTCTAAAGAATTATTATTCCTTAGAGGTATGATTTTAGGATTTATTGTAGGAATTTTAACTCTAATTTGGGCTCCTTTTTATTCAATCATTTTTGCAATAATCGGGGGATTCATTGGAGCATTAATAAATGTTTATATTTACAATTCACCTAAATTTTCAACATCCACAGGCAGTGACGGAACAAATTATAGAATTAAAGTCATACCTAGAATACTAGAATATAAAATACCAGACAAAAAAGTTAGATATGTATTAGTTATAGTTTTCTCTATTTTCCTAGTTTGGGCGATTTCATATAGTGCTGTTACAGAAAAAGAAGTGGAAAAGAATGAAACTACAAATAATAATAGTCCTGCTAAGAAAAATGAAACTGCTGAGTTAAAATCTATAGAAGAACAAATACGTGGCCCATTACAAGTTTTTTATGGTAACTTAAACGTATTATTTGGATCTAATGGAGTGAATACTGGTTATATTATAAATTCTATGAATATAACAGAAATTCAAAAATTATCTAAAAAGAAAGCAAGAGTAACTTTAAATATAACAAGAGTAACAAATGATGGTGCAAACTTTACTTCAGTATGGGAAGGTCCATTCTACTATGAAAATAAAACTTGGATTGATAAAGGAGACTTCGTACAAATACACTGTTATAATGCAACAGGATCGGATATATTGCAGAGTACTTCAAAATTGTAATCTAAACTAGATTTCTATTATTTTGAATATATTAATAATGTACTGATAAAAAATATTATTTTAATTCAAATTTAATTCTAAACATAATAATTTACAAAGAAGTTTTAATATTATCGTTTTTTTAAATTATTACTTTTTTTCAGATTATGGGGAATCAGAGGTGAATTTCAAGTGTAAAAAAATAGGTTTTTGTTTGCTGTATAAAAAAATAATAATTGTTAAATATTAATCATGATAATATATTATAGTTGCTTACAAAACTTTTTTTATAGTTATTTATAAATAATCTATAAAATTAATTTCGTAAATGACTATAATTGGGTTACTAATAAAAAAAAGGGAAAACATAAATATAAACAATTTTTAAGTGTTATTAGTAACTCTTCTGTTAGAAGTGAAACAGTAAAAGGGATTATATTTGATATTCTTAATACGCCAATATTTAAGAATATTATAATATGTTTTTTTATATGATGCTCTTAAATGAAGGTGTTCCCACAAAATTTTTCTTTTTTAATGAGTATCATATAAAACCTTTTTGCATTAGATAAAACGATAAATTATATTAATTAAAATAAAAATAATATATCTTATTGGAGTTAATCAAAAAAGAATTAGGTAATAATTTATCGGCCATAATAAATTTTTTTATATAATAAACTTTAACCAGTTATATAGAATAACTACCTACATACAAAATGACATATCCTTAATTTGATTAACTCCCTTTGAATTATATTGAATCTTAATTTTAATTATTCGTTTTTTTTTGGATATGAAAAAAATTTAATATATATTAAGTTATGTATTTATCGGGGTTAATCATATTTCAAAGGTAAATATGATTGGTTATACTATTTTTCATATTTTGAAGCGGATATTGCCTTTTTATTAGTATAAGCCTAACATATACAATTTTTATTTTATTATTTGGTCTCGACAAATGATTAACTCTATTTATTCACCATACACTATAATTTTTTTTCATTCTTTTTCTTAACAAATGGTCCTAAAAAAAGATCATAGTTAACGGAAATTTCATATAGTATATAACTATCATTAGTTCGAGTAATAATGCGAACATTTTATATGTGGTGAAATTAATATATTAATTGAGGGTAATGATTTTATCTTTAAGTCAAAAAATATTTAATAAAATTTCATTTTATGGAGTGGGTGTAAATTAAACTAAAAGATTATCAACAAATCATTGATGATATGGCAGATATTGAAATTGATAACAGTAATATTAGTTCATCTAGAAGAACATCACTAGCACTTAAAGAAAAACGTAAAGAACTTACACAAATGAAAAAACAAATAGCCAGAGATATTACCATAATACAAAGTAATTACTTAAACAAACAAATCAAAATTAGATGTGAATTTGATTCTAGACAAAAACTATCCACTACAGAAAAAATCCTCAATAAATCTAAAACCACTACTCGTACAAGAAATATGCAAAAATTAAACGATGAACGAAACCGTGTCGTTGGAAACTATAAAAATATGGAATTCGTAATTAATAATCTAATAAATCAAATTGATGATACAGACGAATATCTAAAAAATAATCTTAAATTCTTATTTAACCCTAGAACATAAACTATAAAAAAAATTAGCAATATGTCATTTTCCATAAAAAAAACATTTTTTTATAATTTATATTATTTTACACACGAAATTAACATCATATATTATATAACAACCAATTAAGCACCATTATTAATTATTAATAACTCCATTTTCATATTATATAACTAATTCAAACGTGATTCTATCGAATGACTTGCAAAGGTTTTTTAATATTATCATTTTTTTAAATTATTACATTTATTAGTATATTTTGGTCTTGTTTTTATGTGAAATATATTAATTTAATTTTTGGAATAATTCCAATTTTAAATACATATATGATCTTTTTTCAGTGCTTATTTTCTTTATTTTATGAACATTTTGATAGAAAACAATTTGTTTAATTAAAAAAATAGAAGAATTATAGGGATGTGATGATATTTAGGAACTGAATTTAATTCTAATTTAGTTTTTATTCAAGTACATTATGTTTCATTTTCATATCTGCTTCAGTTTTATTCATTTTGTGCATTAATTCAGCTATAAGTCCATCTAAGAATACTAAAGTAGATAATTCAAATAAAGTACCAAGTGGTGTTAAAGATTGATGTTCTCCACCAATTTGTCTTTTAATATAATTTTTTTCAATATCAATTTTAGTCCTACCTTTAATAGGAACTATAATATCAGCTAATTCTCCAAGAGTAGATTCAGCATATGATGTTACAGCTAAAACAGTTGCATCTCTAGACTTAGCCGCTTTTGCAGTACTAACAATGTAACTAGTTTCACCAGAACCAGAAATTGCAAGTAAACAATCTGTTTTATGAATTGCAGGAGTAATAGTTTCACCAACAACATAAACACTAATACCTAAATGCATTAATCTCATTGCAAAAGCTTTACCAACTAAACCAGATCTACCTAAACCAATAACATAAACGTTTTTACTACCTGTTAAAACGTTCATCATTTCATTAATGTTTTCTTCATCAATGGAATTAGAAACATTAGTTATATTAGTAATGATTTCATTAATAGCATCATTTAGTATCATTTAACAATTACTCCCTAATATTTTTTTTAAAAATTATCTTTATTTATACAATAATTAATTATGCTATTTTAGGATTTATAATTATTTCTAATTGAATCAAATTTTTATAACCATAAGATGATTAATTAAATAAAAATATAAAAACTAAAAAAATTAAACTTAATATAAAGTAAACAAGATAATTTAATTCACTTATTAAGTGAAATATTTAATTTATCTTTATTTTTCTAATCAACAATTTTTATATTCAATATTTCATTCATATCCAAAGAATGGGGTGTTATTATGCAGATAAAACCAAAAATTAGCTTAACAATTAATGGTAATGACTTTAATAACAAATTATTTCAAACTTTAGAAGTAATTTCAACAACATGGTCTCAACGTAAAGCAGCAAAACAATTAAAAATAGCTCCTCAAGTATTAAATAGGAGAATATTGAATGCAGAAAAAATATTGGATATGAAATTAGTAGAATCCACAAATGCAGGTTCCGAATTAACAAAGGAAGGAAAAGAAATACTCTTAGCATATCAAAAATATGAAAATAAAGTATCTTCAGCAAGAAAAAATGTAATTGCTGGAGGTCACATATCATCTGCATTAATAAATACTCTAGCAGAAGAATTTGGATTAACTTCAGTAGTTTACCATAGTGATGATAAAAGTGCATTTTATCTTGCAAAAAAACAAATACTTAATATAATGACATTAGATGATCCTTTAATAGCATTTCAAAACGATTTAGAATTAATTCCAATAGCATTTGATTATTTAGTGTTAATTTCAAGTCCAAATACAGAAAAGATAACTAATTTGCAAGACTTAGATAATGCAAATTTCATATCAGTTGCAAGTTCATCACAAAGACTTGCATGGAGAACATTAAAAAATAATAAAATAAAATATGATATAATACGAGATGTACGTTCACCATATGAAGCATATAAATTAGTTAAAAATGGAGAAAATTTACACACATTCCTAAATGCTAGTTATTTTGAAGGAAATAATATTCTTAAAAATGAAACAAAACATGCAATAAGTTTAGTAAGATATGATGAAAGTCCTGAAATAGATGATTTTATAAAATTCATATTATCTACAGGACAAATGATAATCCGAAAAGAAGGATTTGAACCAATATAATAAGAAGGTGATTTTTATTGTAAAAAATGATTTACTTTCCATAGGTCACACGGCCTTTGATTATATAATTTATGTAAATGAATTTCCAGCTCCAAATACATCAGCATTAATTAAAAAAATGAAAAATTTAAATGGTGGGGCCGCAGCAAATGTTGCAGTAGTTGGATCAACACTAGGATTAAAAATGGGTCTTGTATCTGCAGTTGGAAATGATTTTATAGATTCTAAATATCAAAAATACTTAAAAGAATTAAATATTGATATTGAATCAATGATTTGTGTTGAAGATGAAAACACTCCAACAGCATTTGTTATGACAAACAATGAAAATGATCAAGTAACATATTTTTCATGGGGTGCTGCAGAAAAATTTAAAACAGCCGAAATACCTAAAAAAGCAATTAAAAATGCTAAAGCTGTTCATTTAGCAACTGGAGATCCATCATTCAATATTAGGTGTGCTAAATATGCCTTTGATGAAAATAAATTAATATCTTTTGATCCTGGGCAAGATTTACATTTATATTCAACAGATGAACTAAAAGAAATGTTAAAAGTAGCAAATATCCTATTTTCTAATAATTTTGAGATGGATAATATAAAAAAATCTTTAAATATGAATATGACGGAACTATTAGATTTTGGACCAGAAATTATTATAAGAACTAATGGGAAAAAAGGAAGTGAAATACGTGCTAAAGAGGGTAAAATAGATATTAAACCATTCTTAAGAGACTCATTAGATCCAACTGGTGCTGGGGATTCATATAAGGCAGGCTTTTTAAAGAACTACTTAGATAATAAACCATTAAAATTTTGTGGAGAGTTTGCATCAGCAGTATCTTCTTTTATTGTTGAAAAACAAGGATGTCAAACAAACATACCTACATTTGAAATGGTTATTGAGAGGATGGATGAATAATTAATCTAAAAAAATTATCATATAAACCCTCATTTTTTGATAGTTTATAAATTAAGTTTATATAGATATAAAAACTGAATATAACTATTATAATTAATTAATATTATTTTTTTCGAATATATTTACTCAAAGATTAAGATTTATTGTTTAATTATAAGGATTAATGAAATATACTAACAAATTTTTATTTAATTATTAAAAATATCTTTAATATAAATTTTAAAGATTATTTTATACATTATTCATGATTATTAGGTGATTTAACAATGAAACACTGGATTGAAAGGATAGCAGATGATTTAAAACAAAGAGATGTTGATACTCATGTTGTAGCAAGTGGAACATCCATATCAGGATCAATACATATAGGAAATTCTTGTGATGTATTTATAGCAAATGCAGTAGGTAATGCATTAAAGGATTTAGGATGTGATACTAAGATAATTTGGATTGCAGATGATCATGACCCCTTAAGAAAAGTACCATTCCCATTACCAGAAAGTTATGAAAAATATTTGGGTATGCCATATTCTACAATCCCTTGTCCTGAAGGATGCTGTGACAGTTTTGTAGAACATTTTGAAAAACCATTTTTAGCTACATTAGATGAATTTGGAATAGATTTAGAAACAAAATCTGGATTTGAAATGTACAAAGAAGGAATGTATGACGATTATATAAGAATTGCTTTAAAAGAAGCACATAAAATAAGGGAAATATTTAATAAATATCGTGAACATCCCTTAAATGATGATTGGTTACCATATAATCCTATTTGTGAAAAATGTGGTCGTGTAAATACAACTTATGCATATGGTTTTGATGGTGATGAAATATCATATAGGTGTGAATGTGGCCATGATGGAACAATGAATATTGCATCAGGTAATGGTAAATTAACTTGGAGAGTAGAATGGGCTGCAAGATGGAAAATATTTAATATAACATGTGAACCATTTGGTAAAGACCATGCTGCTAGTGGAGGATCATATGATGTTAGTAGTGTAATATCTGAGGAAATATTCAATTATCCTGCTCCATATCCAGTAGCATACGAATGGATTACTCTTAAAGGAGATGCAATGAGTAAATCTAAAGGAGTATTTTTCACTCCAGGTCAATGGTTAGAAATCGGTCCTGCAGAAAGTTTAAATTACTTTTTATTCAGAAGTAAACCATTAAAACATAAAGATTTCACTCCAGAAATGCAATTTTTAGATTTTATAGATCAATTTGATAAAGCAGAAAAAATATTCTTTAAAGAAGAAGATGCTCCATCAGAAAAAGAAGAAGGTAAGCTTAGTAAAATTTATGAAATGTCTCAAATTAATAATTATGAATCTGCACCATTTAGGCCATCATATAGGTTTTTAACAGTAGCATATCAAATTGTTGGTGATGATTTAGAGAAACTTTTCAATATTTTATCTAAAAATTCACAATTACCTAAAAGAATGGAAGGAATGTCTTTTGAAAACTTATCTGAATTAGATAAAGAATTATTATCTAAAAGAGTAATTAATGTTAAAAATTGGTTAGATACTTACGCTCCAAACTTTGTTAAATTTGAAGTTCAAGAAAAACTTCCAAATGTTAATTTACAACCAGCACAAATTGCATTTTTAAATGATTTAGCTGATTTATTAGAAGAAAAAACATTCACTTCAGCTGAAGAATTACATGATGAAATGTATATTATTTTAAATAAACATGAATTAAAACCAAATAAAGCATTTCAAGCAATATATCGTGTTATTCTTAATAAAAAGATGGGTCCTAAAGCAGCATCATTTGTGTTATCATTAGATAATGATTTTATAATTAAACGATTTAGATTGGAAGAATAATATTGTTATGTGGTTAAATTGAGGGTTAGTGTTAAAGAAAAAGATGTATTAAATCCTTTAGCCGATTTTGCCGGGGAAGAAATTCATATTAATGATTTTCCAGTTAATATTTCTAAAATTTCATTTTTTGATAATACTAAACCTCATGCAGATACAATATTAAATTTTATTAAAAATAATCTTGGAGATTTTGAATTTATTTATTTCACTAAACCTGCTGCTGAAAGAGCAGCCCAGGAAGATATTTTAAAAGCATCAATTTCTGATTTATCTATATTGGCATTGGGAGATTGTGGTTCTTGCACTACTTGGACAATTTTAGATGCTATTCGATTAGAAAAATCAGGTGTTAGCACTATATCTATATGTTCTAGTAAATTCATTGATTTTGCTAAATTACTTGCAGAATCTAATGGTGCTAAAAATTTAAGAATTATTAGTATTGATCATCCAATTGCTGGTCAAAAAAAGAGTGTTGTTCATGATAAATCTAATAATCTTCTAGTTAAAATTAAAAGTTTTTTTTAAAAAGTGAATTTATGGTTCCACTTTTTATTTTATGCATTGTATCTTAAATTTTTATCTTTTTTAATTGATTTTATAGGACATATTCCTCGTCTAATTCATCTTCAGTTATTCCTGTAAAATCTTTTCTTCTTAGGATATATGCTGGTGTCGGGGTATTAAATTCTTTTTCGTATTGGGTATTGTTGGGATTATTGAATTTAACATTTACATAATCGTGTTTGTCTATTATATTTAAGTTTTTATTTATTTGAAATAGTTCTTTGAGTGTTTTTTGTACTTTTTCATCTATTTCAGGTATGGTTTTAGATTTTATAGTGAATGTTGTTTTATTTTCTTCATCTGTGAAATCAAAATTATAACTTTCTAATGTAATCTTTTCTTCTTCGTCATCTTTAATGTTAAATTCTTGTATGAAACTTAGTGTGATGGTTACTTTTTCTTGATTTTTTATGTTTTTGATAAATTCTGTTTCAGGGTCTATTATTTTATATTGAGTCATTATTATCACATTAATCCTTTTAATTTTTCTTATATTATTTTTTGTTTTTGTTTTATTTAATGTCCACTGTTGATAACTGTAAATAAAGTTATACTTTTTATTTATATAATATGATATTTATTTTCATATTATTTTTATTAAGAGTATAAAAAATTGTAAAGCATACTTAACATTTAATACATATTTTTTTTTTTAAATCTTCATCATTTTATATTTTGAAACATATTAGTTGTGATTATAATAATTTATTTTTTGTATTGTTTTTTGATTTAATTATGTGTTTTTGGAGCTTTGAGTTTATAGTTATCATTTTCAATTTTTAGTTGTAACTAAAAATAAATTAATAAGGAGCATTATGGCGGTTATTTTAGTTATTTCACATTATTTTAGTTTAATTATTAATTTTAACTTTTATTTAACTTAATATGCTCATTTTAATCTTTTAAAACTCATTATAATTGTTGTTATTTTGTGTACTTATAACACAATACTATATAACTATTTCGAATTAATTTTTGGTAGTAATATATTTATTAACTCTTTAAAAAAGTGTAATTAATACACATGGTGAAGCTATGCCAAAGCATATAATTTCTGGCCTAAAATATTTGGCTACAATTGAATTAAAAAAAAGAGGTTATACTCAACAAAAAATAGCCCAAACTCTAGAAATTGACAGGTCAACAGTTTCACATTATCTAAATGGTAGAAATTTATCATGGAAATCAATAGAGGTAGCACAAACAATAACGCAATTAATACCTAAGGATTTCTTAATGTTGGTTGATACTCTACTAAATGATAATGAAGCAACAAGAACTTTAGTCAATATATGTAAAACAAAAACATTCAAAACACAAATCAAAGAATCTTGCATTGGCTGTGGACTCTGTGTAGATTTGTGCATAATGAAAGCTATCAAATTAGATGATTTACAAGCACAAATAGACTCCAATTGGTGTTGTGGTTGCCAGATATGTACAGAAAGGTGCCCAACAAAGTCTATAATAATTTTGGAGGTAAAAGATGATCGCGAACATTAAACAAGTTGAAGATAAAGACTTCAACATAAAAAGATCTGCTGAAGATGAAAGAAAACTTTCATATAAAGACCATGTTTGTATAGGTTGCGGTATATGTGCAAAAACATGTCCTGTGGAAGCTATAGAGCTTGGTAACATCGCTGCTATTGTAAGAACTGATGCAAACATATCAAAAATAAACATTAATGAAGAAAAATGTGTTTTATGTGGTATGTGTAGTGTAGGATGCCCAGTAGACGCATTAGATTTAACAATCGATAATGTATCTGTAAGTGAACTAGAAATGTATCCAAAATACACATCTTCTGCAACAATTGATGATGAAACTTGTATATACTGTAAAGCATGTGAAGTAGCATGTCCACGTGAAGCAATAACCGTTTCAAGAGACTTACCAGATAGAAGCAAATTAGTATCTGGTGAAATCGAAATTGACGATGAAACTTGTGTATACTGTGGAATTTGTGAAGAATTATGTCCTGCAGAAGCAATTTATGTCACTAAAGACCCTGAAAACCCAGAAATAGTAGTTGACACAGATGCTTGTGTATACTGTTTAGTATGTAAAAGAGCATGTCCTATGGACGCAATTATGGCTGCATGTAGATCATGTTCATATGGAGAATATGATATTGACCCTGCTGATGCAGTAACAACAGGTAACACATTCATTGATGATGAATTATGTGTAAGATGTGGATGGTGTGAAGGGGTCTGCCCAGTAGATGCAGCAAAAGTCCAAAAACCATTTGAAGGTGAATTATTAGTAGATGAAGAAAAATGTAGTACTTGTGGTGCATGTATAGACATATGTCCATGTGACGTACTAAGTTTCCCAGAATCCACTGGATTTGGTCAAACTTCTGCAAAAATAGCAAGAGATCAAGAATATTGTATTTCTTGTGGAGCTTGTGCTAACATTTGTCCAGTTGAAGCAATTGAAGTTAAACGAACAGCAATTAACTACACTCCAACTAAATCTAAATCATGGACAGATAAATTAGAATCACTAAAATCCTAAAAATCATCGGGTGAATATTATGGAATTAAAAGTAAACCAAGATAATTGTCTAGGATGCGGAGTATGTGTAGTAGCATGCCCAGTAAATGTGTCAATTAGTCCTGAAGTAGAAGGTGGACACGGTTCCAAGACTGAAGAAGTAATCATGATGGTTGAAAATGGTGTAATTAAACTTTTCAGCCCAGAAAAATGTAACAAATGTGGTACCTGTCAAGTATTTTGTCCAACAGATGCCATATGGTTAGAATGAGGTGGTTAAATGACATACGTTAATAAACCAGTAGTTCCTCGTGTAGTAAAACTCGAAGAACCAAATGCAACTAAAAGAGATAAATTAACCATGATGTTAAACACGGGTTCTGATATTTATCAAGGTGCTTGTAAAAAAAGAGGTTCCACATTAAAAGAAGAATATAAAAATGTGTCTGGTGTATGTTATATGGATCCAGCAGATATGGCAAAATTAGGTGTAACTAATTGGGACCCTGTATTAGTAAAAACTGACTTTGGAGAAGTAGTTGTATCTGCAGCGCACTCAAGGGATGCTCCTCATGAAGGAACAGTTTTCATACCAAAAGGTCCATGGGCAAACACAATAGTAAGTCATGACACATACTGTTGTTCAGACCCTACATACAAAGGAATTCCTTGTACAGTTGAAAGAACTGATAAAAAAGTTTTATTAATGGCAGACTTAATGCGTTCTGTCTATAGAAAATATGTAGATGATGATGTAGATGTTGATGAACTCGAATCATTAGGTGAATACCCTGTCTACAAAAAACTCTAATTAGGGGAGGATATAAATGGCATACGAAGAGCCTGTAACAGATTATGATCACATTGTCGAAAACTGTACATGCGCATTTTGCGGATGTAACTGTGATGATTTAGATTACTTAGTTAAAGATGGGCATGTTGTAGCTGTAAGACATGCATGCCGTTTAGGTGCTAGTAAAATTATGGAAGATATGGATCAAAGATTAATAGTGCCTATGATGAGAGATGATGATGGAGAATTAAAAGAAGTTGATTGGGATACTGCATTAGACGCTGCAGCAGAATTAATCGCAAACTCTGTAAGACCAGTATTCTATGGTTGGTCTGAAACTTCCACAGAAACAATGCTCGAAGGAATTGAACTTGGAGAATACATTGGAGCAGTATTAGATAACCAAGCAACAATTTGTCACGGACCATCTCTACAAGCTGTACAAAACGCAGGTTACCCTATTCAAACCTTAGGAGAAGTTCAAAACAGAGCAGACGTTATTG
>CADBMS010000014.1 GCA_902795935.1 uncultured Methanobrevibacter sp. | reverse complement strand
TGTCCTATTGTGTATAGTTTGAATTCTATGTTTGTGTTTTCTATTCCTGTTGTTGTGAATTCATATAGTTTCATATTTTGTTTTATAGTTAAAAACCAAATTTTTAATAAAGATGAACTGTATAATAATTAATTATGTCTGGAGTTTCTAAAAAGAAAATTAAAAAACATATGTCTGTTAAAGATTTGGATAAAAGAATTAAAAAACTGGAAAAAGATGTTAAAGTATTAAATAGACTTCATTTTATTAAAGCATGTTATTCTGGAATGAGTATTAAAGAAGCAGCGAAATTGACTGGGGTGTCTTATTCAAATGCATATGTTTGGTTTAATAGATGGAATGAAGAAGGTCCTGAAGGAATTATTCCAAAATATGCTGGCGGACGACCATCATATTTAACTGATGATGAAAAATTGGAATTAAAGGAATTATTAGAGAAAGAAGATGTTTTAACAACTGAAATTGTTCATAAAATCATTAAAGACAATTTTGGAGTTGATTACACATTTAAACAAGTAAGAATTATTATTAAAAATTTAGGTTATTCCTATTCAAAGCCATATCCAATCAATGTTGAATCAGATTCGCAAGAAGTTGAAATCTTTAAAAAAAACTCTCACAGTACAACTTAAATGAGTATATTATTGGATTTCTTGACCAAACATCTTGTCAAGACTCAGCTAACTCTCCAAAGACTTTAAATAAAAAAGGAAGAAAAAATAGAATCAAAAAAAAAGAGGAAAAAAATTTAAGCAAACAGCAATAGGATTTCAAGCAGTAAAATGGAAATTCTATTGTTAAATTTTCCTGAAAACTCACGCACACCAAACATGATAAAATTTATGGGTGAAATCCGATGTAATAACATTGAAAACACAGGATTAGACCCAATAATCAGAGAAGCATTAAACCATCAGAATTTAAAAGAAGAAAATATTAAAAAAGAACTGGATAAAGAATTATTAAGTAAAGAACAATTAACATCAAATATACTCAACAGATTAGAGGACAACAAGATAACAACCAAAGAAGAATTAATCAAATCAATAAATAGAGACTTCAATAAAGCAGATAAAGAAGATAAGAATAAAATACAAAGATTCAAACAAAAACAAATGGTTGATAATTTAGAAAAAACAAATCTAAAACATGAATTAAAAAAAAAGAAAAGCCAATTGTAGTTGTTTTAAACAATTATTCTCCCCCATAAAAATGCCGATTTTAAAAAAGCATGCAAAATATTAAATATTATTTTAATTCATTTGCCACCATATTCTCCACATCTAAATCCTATCGAACAAATTTGGAAATCCATAAAAAGAATAACATACACAACATTTATAGAAACCAAAGAAGAATTAATTGAATTATTTAAAAAAGAGTATTATAAAATAGTTAATAATAAATCATTCTTCAACAAATGAGTATCGAGATTTATTCTTAAAAGTTAGCTTTTTAACTATATTTATTTTTTGCATTTCACTCAACTACTAATATGTTTATAAAATAAATTCCCTTTCAATAAAAAAGAAATTTATTTATTATTCTAACTTTGGGGGTAGAATAAGAAATAAATCCCATTTATTGTAAAAAAAGTAAAAAGATATAAGGAAAATGTGTTTTTTCCTTATTTAATATTTATTGTTACTTTTTTACTTGATGCTTTGTATGTTTTGTTTCCGTTGTATTTGATTGTTGCTGTGTATTTTCCTTTTTTGTTTAGTTTGGTTATTTTGAATGTTGCTTTTCCTTTGTTGTTGGTTTTTGCTTTGTATGTTTTTTTACCGATTTTTATGGTTACTGTTGCTTTTTTAACTGTTTTTAGTGTTATTGTGTATTTTTTAGTTTTGGTTTTTGCTTTAAATGTTTTTGATTTTGCAACTATTTTTGTTGTTATTTTCTTGTTATTTTTTTGTTGTTGTTTTATTTTGTTGTTTAAATCATTGATTTTCTTGTTTTGTTCTTTAATAGTGTTATTCAATTCATTTATAATACTGTTTTGTTCTTGTTGTTGTAATGTGTCATTTAAGTCGTTTAGTTGCTGTGTTGTTGTGTTGAGTGTGTCATTTAAAGTGTTTATTGTAGTATTTAGTTCATTGATGATTGCATCTTTGTCTAGTTGTATTGTTATTTTTGAGATTGTTGTACCATATATTCCTTCTGGGTCAGAATATGTTATTACTATGTTTACATCGTCTAGTGTTGTTGGTGTATATTTGATTGTGTTGTCTGTTATGGTTATTTCTTCACCATTTAATATTGCATTTATGTTACCTGTTATGATTTGGTTGTTGTCATTGGTTATGTTGAATGATAACGTATTTTCTTTTAAAGTCCATGACCCATATTCAGTATTTATATATGCTGTTTTTGGCGTATTTCCAGATAATGTTAATCCATTACCTGCTACTGCATTATCTCCATACATATCATTTGCTACTATGTGATTGTTCCTTACATATCCGTTATTGTCTATATAAATTACAGGTACATTGTTATTAGCAGCATTTACAGTTATATTGTTAGGTGTGTTGTAACTTGCAGAACTGGATTGTCCTTGACCAACATATACTGTGGTTGCATTGGTAATGTGCATAACTGGTACTGGATTTGGGCTTGTTGCAAATATTGTGTTATTACCAAATGTTGGATTAGATCCATGGTTATCTTTTAAGGTAATAATTGCTAGGTTATCACCAGTTGCTGTAATGTTGTTGCGCATGAAGAATTGGCCGTAAGCATATACATCTTTAGCATATAATGTCGAAACATTGCTACCTTCTTGGACAATGTTATTATTATATATGTCTAAATCGGTATTGATTACCTCAAATGCTTTATTGGTACCTGTTGCTTTAAGTGTAATATTACAGTTTTCAACATCTAAATAATCATTTTTAGAATATTCGTCTCTAATCATTTTAAATGCAGTTACATTAGCACCATCCATTAAAACAATTGTATCATTTACCTTTAAAATAGAGTATGTAGCTTTTGGATGTGATGAATCAAATGCTATTATATTATCACCATTTACTACAAATAGGCCTCCATAAAATTGGATGTTTCTTTGTTTGTATATTGAAAGATTATCAATAAATACTGGTTTATTTGTATTGTGTATATTGATGTTTCTGAAGGTTATAAATCTGTCAGTATAATTTTGACCTTCGATGTCTTTTAATATAATTGAACCATTGTATATAGTGAAGTCTCCGCCATTGATAAATGTTACATTGTTTGTAAAGATTAAATCTTTATTATGTAAATCACTTATGAGGGTTAATATTCCTATATTTTCAGGGAATTTGTATACTCCATTGTCATCAAATAATGTTGAATATGTATCTTCACTTAATAATCCAAATTCTGGAATATTATTTTTAACAATATTGTTTAAACTATCAGAATCCGCATTAACAGCACTATTTCCACCAAGTAAGTTACTTGCATTTAAATTATTAT
>CADBMS010000013.1 GCA_902795935.1 uncultured Methanobrevibacter sp. | reverse complement strand
CTTTTAAACTTATTAGGTGGGCTTGATTCGCCAACATCTGGTGAGATTATTGTTAATGGTCAACACATTGAATTATTAAATGATAATAAATTAACTGAGTATAGGGCAAAAAATGTTGGGTTTATTTTTCAATTTTATAATTTAATTCCAAATTTAACAGCAATAGAAAATATTGAATTAATGAGGGATATTGTAAATATTGATATTGACGGATTGAATGTTTTAGATTCTGTTGGCCTTAAAGAACATGCTAATCAATTTCCGGCACAATTGTCTGGGGGTGAACAACAAAGAGTATCAATAGCTCGTGCCGTTGCTAAACAACCTGCAATGCTTTTATGTGATGAACCAACTGGTGCACTAGATTCAAAAACAGGAGTGTTAATTTTAAATCTGCTTCAGGAGATGAATATTAATCAGAATACTACAATTATTATTGTAACTCATAATGCAATACTTGCACAGGCTGCTGATAAAGTAATTAATATAAAAAATGGCCAAATAGAGGATATTACTATTAATGAATTACCTAAAAAAATAAATGAATTGGAATGGTGAGGTTATGCTTTTTAAAAAGATGTTGCGTGATATAAAAAAACATAAAGCTCAATTTTTTTCAATTTTTTTAATGGTTTTTTTAGGCGTTTTTGTATTTTCGGGTGTTGGTGGAGAATCAGTGGGACTTGAAGTTAGTGTAAATAATTTTTATGATGATACTAATCTTGCTGATGGTTGGATTTATTCTTCAGGCATTAATGATTTGTTTTTAGATCAAGTTAATAGTTTAGGACCAACTAATCAAATGGAAAGACAGTTGATCATCGACTCGGTAGCTGGTTTTAATAATGATCCGGATGTAAGATTGCATTTTGTTGAAAATAACACTATATCTAAATTTTATTTGCTTGAAGGGGAGGAAATAAACATCAATGATGATAAGGGGGTATGGTTGGATAAAAGTTTTGCAGATGCTAAAAATTTGAAAGTTGGAGACAATATTTCATTTAAATTTGGGGAATATGAAATTGAAAAAGAAATTAAAGGATTGGGCTATTCTCCGGAGTATGTGTATCATCCATCTTTATCTTCTGTAATACCAGACTTTAATAAAATTGGTTTTGCATATTTATCTTATAAAGCTTTTCCGGAGGAAAATATTTCATATAATGTTTTAAATGTTAAATTTGATGGGGATTCGCAAATATTCAACGATTTATTGTCTTATCGTTTGGAGGGTTATTATAGTTCATTTGTTGAAAGATCACAACATCCAAGTGTAAGTCAATTTAATGAAGAGATGAGCCAGCATAAAATGATGGGTGATATTTTCCCAGTTGTTTTTATTTTAATTTCTCTGTTGATGCTATTAACTACAATGACAAGAATTATTACACATCAAAGAACTCAAATTGGTATTTTAAAAGCTTGTGGTTTTAAAAATTATTCAATAATTTTACATTATTTATCTTATGGGTTCTTTTTAATTTTATGTGGTGCAATTTTAGGTTTGATTTTAGGTCCTTTGACATTACCACAGTTATTTTATCCGTCATTGAGTACTACTTATAAATTACCAAGCTGGAACCCTGCATGGAGTATGAATTTTATTTATGTTGCTGTATTGATGGTTTTGTTGTCTTTGGCGGTTTCATATTATTCTGTTAAAATTATTTCATCTGAAAAACCTGCAGATACAATCAGGCCTAAAGCACCTAAAATTTCTTCTTCGGGATTTATAGCAAATTTAGGCATATGGAAACGTTTATCATTTAATTTCCGCTGGAATTATAGGGATGCTAAAAGAAATAAATTCCGTGCTTTAATGACAATTATTGGAGTTATTGGTTGCAGTGCGCTTTTGGTGTGTGCTTTTGGAATGTATGATGGAATGAATGACTTGAAAGATTGGGAATATAATCAAATCAATCATTACGATTCAAAATTAGTTGTTGAAGATAATACAACTCAATCTACAATAGATGATATTGCAAATAAAGTTGGTGGGGATAAAATAATGGAATCCTCTATTGAAATTGAATCGGATACGGCTAAAAAATCGGGTTCATTGTTAGTTTTAAATCAAACTGATTTAATAACTCCTACAGATTATGATAAAAATAAAATTGATATTAAAGATAATGAGGTTTCAATTTCTCAAAAAATGGCGGACATGCTTGATATAGGTATTGGTGATACTATTAAATGGCATATTGCAGGTCAGGATAAATGGATTGAAACAAAAATTGATAAAATACATGCTGATCCAATTTCCCAGGGTTTTATCATGTCTCCTGCTAAACTTGAAGACTTAGGATTAAATTATTCATCTACTAGTATCATTACTTCAAATCATGTTGATGAGGATTATGATGGTGTTAAGGTAGCAAATTCTATTAAAGATATAAGTGCCAGTTGGGATGAGATAACTGAATCAATGTGGCTTTTAATTTATATATTAATTTTCTTTGCTTGCATATTGGCTGTTGTTGTTTTATATAATTTAGGATTGTTGTCCTTTACAGAAATTGAACGTGAAATTGCAACACTTAAAGTTTTAGGTTTTAAAACAGGTGATTTACGAAAATTAATGTTAACACAAAATTTATGGTTT
>CADBMS010000012.1 GCA_902795935.1 uncultured Methanobrevibacter sp. | reverse complement strand
ATTTAATAAAGAAGAATTTAATATTTTATAATTATTCATAATGATGATTATAAACCTATTTTTTCATTTATTATACTATTAATATCTAAGGTGATGTAAAGTGAGAATGCTTTTGATTCATTCTGATTATTTAAAATATCAAACTAAATCTAAAACAAGGATTGCAGAAGAAATTGATGATGATAAAAAACATGGTGAATATAATGAATCATTGGTTGCATTTACTGCAGTTGAAAAAGAAGATGAAGAAAACATAGAATTGGCTATAAAAAATGCTGTAAAAGAAATAATTGATGTTTATTCGAAAGTTAAAGCAGAAAATATTGTTATATATCCTTATGCTCATTTAAGTTCATCTTTAAGTGCACCTGATGTTGCAAAAAAAATACTTAAAGGTATTGAAGAATCAGTAAAAGCTGAAGGTATTGAGGTATCAAGAGTGCCATTTGGTTGGTACAAATCATTTGAAGTATCTTGTAAGGGTCATCCTTTGTCTGAATTGTCTAGAACTATTGGAACTGAACAAGTTGATGAAGAAGTTGAGAAAGAAAAAATGGAATCACGTTGGTTTATCTTTGATAATGATGAACTAATTGAAACTGATAAGTTCCAATATAACACTAAAAAAGAATTAAAACAATTGGTTGATTATGAATTAGGTGAAGGGGAGTCTACTGGTGAAGAACCTCCTCATGTTAAACTCATGAGGGAAAAAGGATTAGCTGATTATGAATCTTCTGCTGATGTGGGTCATTTAAGATGGTATCCTAAAGGAAGGTTAGTTAGGGATTTAATCTCGGATTATGTTTATAATTTAGTAACTAATGAGGGTGCAATGGTTGTTGAAACACCTATTATGTATGATCTTGATGATAAAGCTATTAATGAACATGCTGCTAAATTTGGAGAAAGACAATATCGTTTAGGTAATAAAAGTAAAGAGTTAATGTTGAGATTTGCATGTTGTTTTGGTGCTTTCAGAATGTTAGCAGATTCTTTTTTAACTTGGAAGAATTTACCTGCTAAAATTTACGAATTATCTACTTATAGCTTTAGATTGGAGAAAAAAGGTGAAGTTGTAGGACTTAAAAGATTAAGGGGATTCACAATGCCTGATATGCACACTGTTTGTGCAGATATGCCTCAATCTTTAGAAGAATTTGATAGACAAGTAGATATGTGTATGAAGACTGGTGTTGATTTTGGAGTTAATTATGAGGTAATTTTCCGTGCAACAGAAGATTTTTATGAAAAAAATAAATCATGGATGCATAATACTGCTAAAAAAATAGGTAAACCTTTATTGTTAGAATTATTGCCAGAAAGGAAACATTATTGGATATCTAAAATGGATTTTGCAGCAATTGATTATTTGGGAAGGCCTATAGAAAATCCTACAATTCAAATTGATGTTGAAAGTGGTAGTCGTTTTGGTATAGAATATTTATGTGAAGATGAAACTGAAGATAATCCTATTATATTACATTGTAGTCCTACAGGCAGTGTTGAAAGAGTTATTTGCAGTTTATTAGAGAAAACTGCTATTGAATTAAATGAAAAACAACCTATGTTGCCTACTTGGTTGTCTCCTATTCAGGTTAGAATTTTACCTATTACTGAAAATCATTTAAGTTACGCTTTAGATTTATTTGATAAAATTAAAAGTGCTAATATTCGTGTAGATGTTGATGATAGGCAGGAGCGTATTGGTAAGAAAATACGTAATGCTGGTAAAGATTGGATTCCTTTTGTAATAGTTATTGGGGATAATGAAATTAATGGTGACACTATAACTGTTAATATAAGATCTACTAAAGAAAAGATTGAAATGTCTGTTGAGGAGTTAATTGATTTGGTTAAATCTGAGTCTATTGATATGCCTTATAGGCCGTTGCCTTTACCTTATAAATTATCTAAAAGGATTAACTTTTAATTTTTAATTCTTTTCATTTTTTTAATATCTAAAAAACTTATAACTTATAAGTTATAATGAAATCATTTATAAGTTATAACTTATACTTTATTAATATAGAATATTAGTTATTACACAAAAATTTGCATAAATTTGGAGGTTAAGCTATGGGTGAAGTAATAGCAATTATAAATCAAAAGGGTGGTTGTGGAAAAACAACAACAAATGTAAATTTAGCAACATCCTTAGCATTACTCGATAAAAAAGTATTATTAATTGATTTAGATCCTCAAGGAAATGCTACAACAGCTTTTGGAATAGAAAAATCTGAAATTAAAAATACAAGTTATTCTCTGTTAATCAAAGATTCAACCATAACTGAAACAATGATTCCTTATAATTTAGAAGGTTTATTTATAGTGCCTAGTAATATTGGATTAAGTGGTGCTGAAAGAGAATTGGGTAATTTGATAGGTTCAGAATTCATACTTAGCGAAGTAATACAACCTGTAAAAGATTCTTTTGATTATATATTTATTGATGTGCCTCCATCATTAGGATTGTTAACTCTTAATGCAATATATGCTGCAGATAGTGTAATAATACCAATACAGGCAGAATTTTATGCATTAGAGGGGATGTTGGATTTATTAAAAACAATAAATCTTGTAGAAGATAGATTAAAAAGTGAAACAAATATAAAAGGAATTTTAATCACATTATATGATTCAAGAACTAACTTAGCAAGAGACGTTGTTGCAGATGTAAATGAGTTCTTTAATGGGAAAGAATATATTTTCAAAACTAAAATCCCAAGAAATATTAAATTAGCAGAAGCACCGAGTAGAAGAAAACCATGCATTATTTATGATCCTGAAAGTGCAGGAACAGAAGCCTACGTTAAACTTGCAAAAGAAATAATAAAAATGGATGGTTAAAATGGCTAGAAAGAGAAATTCAGGTTTGGGTTTGGGATTAGATGCACTAATTAAAGAAAAAACAATTGATAATCAAATATCAAAAAAATCAGAAACAGTATCAACAAACATTAACAATATTAAAAATCAAAAAGAAGATGAATCACAATTAAAAGCAATAATATTTAAAGAAGTTGAGAAAAATCCAAGAATAACGTTATGGTCACAAAAATCATCTGCAGTATTTAGATATCTTAAAAAAACACAACCTGAATTTAGTATAAGTAAAGAAGCATCAATATTAATTGATGAGGCAGTAAAAAATAAATATCCTGAAATATGGGAATTATTTGATGATTAATAAATTAAATTTAAGTTGTATATTTTTATTAAATGATTATTTAAAATAAATCTAGAGCTGTTTGATAGCTACCATCCAATTTAATATACTTTTCAGCCCTATAAATAGCAATTCCTAATTCTTTAAGCTCAGATAATTTGGTAAACTCTTTTTTTTTACGCATACTGATTATTTTACGAGCAGATTTAATACCAATTCCTGGAACGCGAATTAATTCAGAAAAAGGAGCATTATTAATTTCAATAGGAAAAATGTCCATATTTTCAGCAGCACTAATTTTTGGATCAATATTAACATCTAATAAGTCATTATCATCAAAAGATAATTCTTCTACTTTATAATTATAAGAATATAACAATGAATCTGTCTGATACAAACGATTGGTTCTAAAGGGGTTAGGTTCATCTTTATTGGCTAAAGGAGTTTCATCTAATGCAGTAAACTTACTAAAATATGTGTTATTTAAACTAAAGTTATCATATAACCATTTAACTCTGTCTAAAATTTCTCTATCACTTTCATCAGTAGCTCCAACAATAAATTGTGTAGTATAACCTGAAGGAATAAGAGTTTTATCTCTATTACTCAATTGGTTAATCCATTTAAACCTACGAATAATATCTTTATTAAAATCTTTAGTACTGCATAGTTCATTTAGTCCATCAGATGTGGCAGATTCAATATTAATGCTGACTCTGCTAGCTAATTCCATGCTTCGTTTAATTAAATCTTTAGAGGTTCCTGGTAAAATTTTTAAGTGAATATAATCTGAATAACCATATTCCATTCTTAATTTACGAATAGTCTCAACAATAGTTTCCATAGATTCATCAACACTGCCATTAACGCCAGTTGTTAAAAATAATCCTTCGACATAATGTTTATTATAATAATCTAAAAAAACTTTACATAATTCTTCTGGATTAAGTTCTACACGAGTAAAATTTCTTTTACTACAATTAACACAATATTTGCAATCATTAGAACATTTATTTGTCATAAGAACTTTAAAAATTGGTATTTGACAATTATT
>CADBMS010000011.1 GCA_902795935.1 uncultured Methanobrevibacter sp. | reverse complement strand
TGCTGCAGCTATGTTTCCACATAATGATAAGACTATGCATAGGATAAATAATGAAAATAATATTTTATGTTTCATTATATTCTTTTACCTCACTATTGTTTTAATAAATTATTTCAATTAAGAAATTTTTTACTAAAAATATATTCATGATTATTTAATAATCATCAAATACACTTTAATTTAATTTTGATTAAATATATATAATTATCCATTTTAATGTAATAATATTAAATTATTTGTTATTTAGATATTAAAATTAATTAAAAAAGAAATTATCATCTATATTTTTGTTTAAATGATTTTTGTAGGATTAAAATATGATTTATCTAAATAAAACACAATTTTTAAAAAATAATTTATAATTATTAAATTTATTTTGATTATATTTAATTGGTATTTGAGGGTTTTATTTATAATTAATTTATTTAAAGACTTTATTTAAATAAATATATTATTAAAATATTTTTTAATGAAAATAATTCTATTAAATAAAATTATATTCTAAAAAACAGTTGACAATTTCGTATTTTATTCATAATATTTTAATTAATTATAAATATTAGATATAATTAATTTATATTTGTACTCTAATTATAGAGATTTAGATTATTTATTATTAAGATATGAAATGACAAAACAGAGTTGATTACTAATGGACATAGTTAATTCATTATGGCAAATGGGAGTACTTTCTGTAGTTTTAATATTTGGGATAAAAATAGGTTTAGCAATGGGATTTGCAAATTTAAGTAAAAAAATAGCAGCATTAATCACAATAGGTTATGGTGTGGGTATTATATTACTAACATCATTAGCCAGTACTTATATTTCATCTATTCAAGGTTTTTTCACACAATACTCCTCCCTTATAACTATAATAATGGCATTAGTAATCATATATGCAGGTTTCCATACAATTAAAGAATGGAAACAAGAAAAAAAAGATCATGCAAATGCAACATGTATGGCTATGGTAGCTCCATGTCCTTGTTGTTTTGGAGCAGTATTAGCTGTAATAGTAACAGTTTCTCCAATAATTGGTTTATCTGCATCAACAATAGGATACTGGTCAGGAATCGCACTAATGATTATGATTACAATATTTTATTTAACATCGAGTTTAATAGTGAAATTTGTAAATAAACCTTATCCAGTATTACTAGGTAATTTTATGCTATTTGCAGGATTATATTTCTTAGCATCTGCAATAATTTTACCTAATATAAGTTCTGTTTTACAAAATCAATTAGCACCAATGTCTGCACCATCATTAACAAATTCGATAATTATTATTTTAGTAGTTTTAGTGTTACTTGTTTTAGGAATATTATTCCAAAAAAGAGGCGACAATAGTTTAACATCATAAAATAATGCCCTTTAGGTGATTTAATGTCAACATTTCCAGGTAGTGAAATTTTAACAGGAATATTACACATAGTTTCAGAAAGTTTACTAATACCAGTTATAGTATTTTTAATATTATTTTTAATATATTCAATAATCACATTTGGTGAATTAATCTCGGAATATTCTGGTAGAATCAAAAACACCCCTAAAGATTTAGAAAAAATTATAAAAAAAATCAATGAAACACCAACAATTGAAAATATAATATCAACAATTGAACAAAGTGAAATACCAAAAAGGCACAAAGAAATCTTAATAGATTTAGCAAACACTGAAACATTAGGTAAAAATTCACGTGAAGCTTTAGCTAGAAAATTTTTAGAACATGAAGAATTAAATTCAGTTAAAAAATTAGAAAAAACAGATATTGTAACAAAGATAGGGCCTTCATTAGGATTAATGGGAACTTTAATACCAATGGGTCCTGGGTTAGCAGCATTAGGATCTGGAGACATAACCTCACTTGCAAGTGCAATTATAGTGGCATTTGATACAACCGTAACAGGACTATCTGCAGGAGCAGTAGCATATATAGTATCCAAAATTAGACGTCGGTGGTATGAAGAATATATTTCCAATCTTGATACATTAATAGATGCTGTTTTGGAGGTAATGAATAATGGTTAGACAATCACGCCGAAGATTACTATCCATGACTGAAGAAGAAGATCCAACAAGTGGAGTATCAAATTTAGTAGATGCTATGTTAGTACTTGCAGTAGGCTTTTTAATATTTGTTGTAATGTCATGGAATATGCAAAGTGTTGTTTTTTCAGATATGTCTCAACAAGAAAAACAACAAACAATGGAAGCTATGAAAAAAGCAGTAGAATTAAATCAAGGAAAAGAATTAAACAATACTCCAAATTCAACATCAGGTTCAGGTGAAGGATATGTTGAACTGGGTCAAGTATATAAAGATCCTGAAACTGGAAAACTGATAATGATACAAGATGGTTAATAAACTCTTAAATCCATCTATTATCATTTAAATTTTTTTAATTGCATTATTAGAGAAGAGCTTATTTTTCGCAGTTAAATTACCTTTGTAATTATATAATTATGAAATTGTTATTTACTGAACCTGTTGTGTTATCTACAAGATTATCTTTCACACTATGGTTTTCCAATGTTAATGTTCCGTTATTGTTGGTTTTATTATTGTATTTTTTTAATTAATAATATATTAATTATTTAGTATCTTATAGGGATATTAGAATATCATTCATATATTATAATTTCATATATGGCTTTCATATCATTTTTACAGTATATTGTAAAAAATTACTTTATGAAATTTATTCTTTTTCGATTAATCCAACACTATAATATTTTATGTTTCTTTTACTTGTAGCATTGTCTATTTTTTTAGAGTCACATACAACATAACCTTTGCTTGGATCTATTATTGTATAGTTATTTTTTTCTTGTTTGTAACATAAAATATAATGTCCATAATTTTCATGATAATTTAAACCAATAGCATCTTCAGTTTGAATATGCATTATCACTGGTCTGTTAATAATTAAACTGTTCCTAACACTTAATTTATTTCTCATAAGTATTGGTGTTATGTTGAATCCTAATTTAGCACTATTTTCTACAAGTTTTAGTGGAGTTGTTCCGGTTTTATTTGTACCAAGTACCTCAGCACATTCTTT
>CADBMS010000010.1 GCA_902795935.1 uncultured Methanobrevibacter sp. | reverse complement strand
TTATCTATTCTTTTTTAAAATCATTTTAAAGCAATAAAATATAATAGAAATAGAAAATAAACAATTAAATGATACTAGATGTAAATCAAGTATCATAAATTAATAAAAACTTTAAAGGAAAATCAAAAAATGAAGAATGCCAAAAAGGTATTTTTTATAACAATACTTGTAATGCTACTAATTGGCCTAACAGCCATAAGTGCAGCAAATGACACAAGCCAAGACAGCACAACAAGTAAAAACACACACATAGAACAGAACACTGTTCAAAAAGACACAACAGTTATAAAAAATACTGAAAAACAAAAAATTATCACGAAAAATAATAATAAAACGGTAAAACAAGACACAAGTACCATAGACTACTACGTATCCGATAATACCGGATCTGACACTAACACAGGTACAAGTACAAGTCCTTTCAAAACAATACAAACAGCACTAGACAAAACAAGTGCAGACAACACTTACAACATACACATACTCGAAGGAACATACAAAGGACAAGGAAACACTAACCTAACAGTTAATGGAAACTATAACATTAACCTAATGGGTGAAGTTAACAAAACAGTTATTGATGGAGAAGCAAAATATGATATTGATACAGAACAATACCACTGGGAATCAAGTGATATATGGTCATTTTATGTTAATGGGACAGGTAACTGGATAATGAATATTACAAAAGGTACTGGAAATATCAAATTAACCAACATGACAATACAAAATTCATGGACTCCCGGAATCAATGGTGGAGATGCAATTGATAAATATCCAATAGCAACAATAGACAACTATGGAAATTTGGAGGTAGACAATGTATACTTCTTAAATAATCATGGGGGAGTAGGAAGTGCTATAAGAAACAATTATAATGCTCTGTTATTAGTAAATAATTCAGTATTTATAGGAAACCGTAAAAGTGAAAGTACTGGTAATGATGGAATTATATATAACAATGGTACTTCCCTGATTAAAAATTCATTGTTTGACAAAAACTATGGACGATGGGGAACAATATTAAACGATAATAAAATCACAGTAATTAATACAACATTATCAAATAATATAGGATATGATGGACAAAGTACATATTCTTATGGTGCAGGAATAGCTAGTAATACAGGTTTCGCCGATTTTTATAAACCGTATGATGTTGAAACATTTAAAGAAATCATAAATTGTACGTTTATAAACAATGATGATAATGATATATATAGCGCCAATGGACATTTAAATGCTACTGGAAACAAATTCATTAATTCTACCGGTTTTTATGTAGTTGATTCAGAAGAACGAAAAAGTACTTATAATATAAGTAATAATAATTTTGAGGGTATCAAGTCTAGATCTATGTATGTGGGAACAACATATAATAATGCAATAATCAACAATAATACCATTAATATAGAAAATGGAACAGCTATTCGCGTAATAAATGGTAATATAACCAATAACCAAATTAATTACGGAAATGGAACAGGAATTGAAATAAATGGTAATGGAACAGAAGTAATTAATAACACAATTAATGGTAACAATGTTGCAATAACAATATCTGAAAATAGTAATACAGTAAAAAACAATAACATTATAACTAATAGCACATATGCAATTCAGTTAGGAAGAACAAGATATAATACCATAGATTCAAATTATATTATTGCAAAAAATTTGTTTGGTAATTATGCAGTTAATCCATTCTCTACAAGAAATAATATTGTAAACAACTTACCAGAAGTGGAAGAATCATCAATATTTGTAAGTCCGGAAGTAACAACAAATCAGGAAGGTACATTAACTAATCCGACAACAATTACTGATGCATTATCCAAAGTAAAAGAAAATGCTACAATTATACTTTTATCCGGTGATAATAATAAATACCTTTTAACTAATCCAATTGTAATTAATTCAGAAACAATCTCTGCTGAAACAACAGCATTTACTATCACAGGAATGGATTATTATCCGGAATTAGATGGACAAAACAGAATTAACATCTTTGATATAGGTGAAGGATTTAATGTAAAAATTTCAAACTTAGTTTTAACCAATGGAAATAATCCTACAGGTGGAATAATAAAAACACAATCAAATATATCTATATACAATACCACATTTAAAGATAGTGAAGCAAATGTTGGTGGAGCTATTTATTCAGAAGGAAATATTGATGTAACTATAAAAAATTCAACCTTTAAAAATATTACTTCCAAAAATGAAACCATTTATCTAAACAGTACTGGTAATAAAGTATTAAACGATAATAAATATATTGATTCAAGTATTGAAACAAACAGTATTGAAATAAACACAGAAAGTTATCCTAAAGTATTAATAAATGACAATGTGATTATAAACATCAAAGACATAATAATTAAAAATCCACAATTTTATGACGAAAACATATTGGATAACATAAATTATATGATTTTTGAAAACGATATTAATACACAAAACATAACTACAAAAAGTTACAATATCAACACAGAAAAACCAATAAACATAACAACATATGTAAAACCAGAATTCCAGAAAAATTACTCAAATTCATTAAAATTTGAAGTATCATATGATAATAAACGTAATGTAATTATAAACACTCCAGATATAGTATCTATGGGTGAAAGTACAATTGCAACAACATTAATAGATGAATTTGGATTAAATGTAACTGAAGGAACAGTATCTTATTATATAAACAATGAATTAATAGGAACAGTAAACATAGAAGATTCAACAGCAAAAATCAACATACCAAACTATCCTGAAGGAGAATATACAATCCTCACAACATATAACGATACCACAAATCAATACAACAACGCAAGTACAACAAGTACACTTCAAGTAATTAACACAATATATGTAAGTTCTTCCATAAGAGAAGCAAGTTTAGGAACACAAGACAAACCAACAACATTAACAGATGCATTAAATAAAATAAGAGACAATAAAACTATTATACTACTTTCAGGAGAATATTTAATTGATTCTTCATATAATATCAACGAAATCAACGTACCGAATGCTAAAAAATTCACAATAGAAGGAACAGATAACGTAATTTTCAACGGACAAAAGACAACAGACTTTTTCAAAATTGGAGAAAATTATGATATCACCTTTAAAAACATAAAATTTACCAACGCTAGAACAACCCAAATTACAAATGAAGGTAATGCTATAACCAACAATGGAAAATTAACCTTAAATAATACAATATTTGAAAATAATTATGGAACAAACAATATGGGTTTAATTAGATCAAATTCTAATTCACAATTAATAATCGATGAGAATAATGTATTTAACAATAATAATGGAACCTGCATAGTTGTTTATAATGCTAATTTGACAATAAATAATAACAATTCATTTACAAATTCAAATATTGCTGGTTCAGGTTCTGTAATACAGGGGAGTTTCATGAACTTATCAATAAATGGAAATAACACATTTAGCAACAATAACGCATCTTCTAGTGGAGGAGCAATATGGATGAGTTCTAACTCAATAGCTCTGATTGAAGGAAATAACTTATTCATCAATAACACTGCAAATACTGGTGGTGCATTATACATTGCTACTTTAGAGTCCAGTATTAAGGGAGTTTCATTTATTAATAACACTGCAAATGAGGGTGGAGCTGTATATATGAATGGAGGAAATTTCTCTGATAACTTATTCATAAATAATTATGCATCCAGAAAAGGTGCCGCAATAAACCAAGTAGGAAAAAACATATTCACAATAATTAATAATACCTTCATAAATAATACCAGTGTACTAGAAACCATTTACTTAAATAATATTCAAACAGAAAAAATAATCGAAAACAACTCATATATTAATTCAAGTATTGGAATGAACATACAAATATCTTTACCTGAACAGGTAAATCCAATAAAAGTAAATGATGAACTTAAAATAAACGTAGATAAAATTGAATTAATTAACCCAGCATTCTATGATGAAAATCTTTTAAATAAAACAACATTTTTAGTTTATTTAAATGATAAAAATGATCAAAACATCACAACAGATACAACTCAATTCACAATAACATTAAGAGAAAGTAACGAAAATACAATATTTATTAAACCAAACATAATAAATAAAACATCTAATGTAATAACAGTAGATGTAGAATTAGACAACCTCAAAAATGTTCAAATAATTGTAGAAAAACAAATAGTAAATCAGGGAGAAACCGCAACAATAATAATAGAAATCAAAGATAAATCAAATAATCCAGTAGAAGATGGAATTGTAACAATATATGATAATCAAGGAAACATATTCTCACAAAATAATACAATAAACGGAGTAGCAACTTTAATTACTGAACCAATAACTTTCTTAGGAACCCAAGAATTAGTAGTTACTTATAATAACACACAAATATACAACAATAAAACAACCACACTAACCATAGTAGGTTTAACTTCAAACATATATGTAAGTCCTGATGTTACAACACCACAAGAAGGAACATTAACCAACCCAACCACACTCACAGATGCATTAAACAAAATTTCAAACTATGGAACAATATACTTCTTGTATGGAAACAATGGAATATACAATCTAGATCAACAAATAATCATAAACTCAAACACTATAAACAAAGGAGTAAACACATTCAACATGACTTCATATGACAAATCAGTAACAATAGATGCAAACAAAATAAACTCATTAATTACCATAGCAACAGGATACGATATAACATTAAACAATATTTCCATTATCAATGCACCAAACATAGCAATTTACAATAATGGAAATCTAACACTAAATGGAAAAGTTATATATGAGAATAACAATGCTACTGATGCTGGTGGATTAGTATATAACAATAGAGGAAACCTTATAATTACAGGTCAAAACACATTCAAAAATCATGGAGCAAATCAAGGAGCAGTAATCTATTTAAATCAAGGAAACTTAACAATAATTGGAGAAAACACATTTTCAGATAACATAGTAACTAAACAAGGTGGAGTAATCGCAGGAACAGGAAACCTAATTATAAATGGTTCAAACAAATTCATTAACAATAAAGCAATTGGATCCCAAAATCTCTATGGAGGAGTAATTCACTTATCACAAGGAGATATGATAATAATTGGAAATAATTTATTCGACAATAACCAAGTTTCTGGACAAGCATATCTATATGGAGGAGCATTTTCATTAGCAAATGTAAACTTTAATATCGAAGGAAATAACACATTCAGCAACAATAAAATAGTAGCAAACAGAATGGCATACGGTTCAGTATTCTACCTATCAGGATCTCAAAGGAAAATGAATATTAAAGGCAATTTATTTTCAAACAATAGTATAAAATCTGGAACTGGAGCAGTAATTAATGTTAATAGTCTAACAAATTCAGTATTAAATATTGAAGAAAATATCTTCGAATACAATAATGCAACTAGTACTGGAGTAATAGGTATGGTATCTAATAATGATACTGTAATAATATATAACAACACATTTAGAGGCAATTATCTTGGCAGTGATGGAATAATCTATGTCATGTTTTCCACAAACAATAAAGATACAGTCAACATTACAAAAAATATATTAACAGAAAATACTGCAAGTAAATACGTAATATATTTCCAATGTTTGATGTCTGGAAATAAAAACATAACTGTAAGCAATAATTCATTCACAGACAACAATGCTTTAAATGAAACAATATACTTCTCAAGTAACTTTGCAAGAAAGATTGAAAACAATATATACAATAATACTCCAATTGGAATGAAAAAACTCGATTTAACCTCAGAAATTGCTGAACAAGAAATAACAATAAATAGAAATATTCCGTTAAATATCAATGCAGAGCTATTGAATCCATCATGCTATGATGAAGACATACTAGAAAAACTAAATTATGAAATATTCATAAATGATGTAAGTATTTTAAATTCAACCAGTAAAGAAATTGAAGTTTTATCATTTTATGATGAAAAAACAGATGGAATATTAAATATCTATGCTAAATCTGGAAATAAAACCTCAAATAACATAACAGTTACAGTAATTAAACCAGTAATAAGTGCAACTAATATTACTACTGATAAGCCAGTAGTCGGTGAATCAACAGAATTAATAGCAAGTTTTGGTGATGAATATGGTCAACCAGTAAATGGTGGAGTTGCAATCTTCAGAGTTAACGGTAA
>CADBMS010000009.1 GCA_902795935.1 uncultured Methanobrevibacter sp. | reverse complement strand
GACATAAACATCGATAAAAACGACACATGGACCAAATTAAGTAAAAAATATGGAAATAATAAAAATAATGACAAAAACATAAAAAAAATATGTAAAAATAATATTACAACCCACAAAATTTTTACATAACCTATGTAACTCAAATTATATAAATTTAACGATAAAAAGACTCTTTAAACAAAAATAACATCATTAACAATCGTATTTTAAAAAAGGAAAAACAAATAATCCAATAACCAATAAAAATAATACCAAATTACCGAGTTAAACAACAACAAAATTCAAGCACCCTAAATATATTTAAATAATTTGGAAAGTATACTTATAATATATTTAATTAATTATATGCTGAAATTAAAAATAAAGTTATTAATTAAAAACATATAATGGTGATAATTTTGATAATTGGTGGTTCATCATCACAAAAATTAGCAGCTAAAGTTTCGAAAGAATTAGATGATTATTTATGCCCTGTAGAAACTAGAAAATTTCCAGATGGGGAAAGATATATTCGATTTAAAGATGAAATAGAAAAAGAAGTTACAGTTATTCAATCAACTGCTTTTCCACAAGATGAAAGTTACATGGAACTATTTTTTATGCTAAAAAATCTTAAGGATTTAGGCGCTGAAGAAATTAAAGTAGTAATACCTTATTTTGGATATGGTAGACAAGAATTAAGATTTAAACCAGGTGAAGCAATATCCGCACAAACGATTGCTGAATTATTAGAATTTGCTGGAGCAACAGAATTATTTTCAGTAAACTTTCATGAATCATCTGTTAAAGATTTTTTCAACATACCTGTTAATGAATTATCTGCAATGCCGCCAATAGCAGAATATATTAAAAGTAATATTGAAGAACCAGTAATTATTGCACCAGATAAAGGTGCATTACATCATGCTCAAGCTATAACATCTATTCTTAACACTAAATGTGATTATATGGAAAAAGTTAGATTATCTCCTGATATGGTTGAGACTAATGTTAAAAGTTTAGATGTTGATGGTGAAAACACAGTTATTATTGATGACATTATAAGTACAGGTGGAACTATAGTAAATGCAGTAAATATCCTTAAAAATCATAATGCTAAAAGTGTAACAGTATCCTGTGTACATCCTGTGCTTGTAGGAGATGCAGTTTTAAAAATATTTGCAACTGGAGTGAAAAATATAATATCAACTGATACTATTTCTTCAGAAACAAATATGATATCTATTGCACCACTAATAGCTAATGCGATTAAATAAAAATATTAATTTATATTCTTCTTTTTTAGATTATACTAATTAACAATATTATTTTCTTTAAAATCAGAAAGAATAATTTAAAAAATAAAAAACACATAACAAAATAATTAACAAAATAACATTCATAACAGTAAATACTAATAAATACCTAATTTTAAAACAATCAAATTCATGAATCACTATTTTATATGAAATAAGATTAGCCATAGATGCAATAAGAGTACCAAGACCTCCAATATTAATTCCAATAATAATAGATTCATAATTGTTACTAAAACCACTTAATAACATAGCGGCAGGAACATTAGAAATAACTTGTGATGCAATAACACCCCAAAAAACCTCATTACCACTAATCCACTTTTTAAATAACATACTAAAAAATAAGATATTCTCTAAATTACCAATAAAAATAAAAAGTGCAATAAATGTTAAAATTAAATAATAATCAACACCAAAGAAAACTCTTTTAAAAAAATTAGTTTTATCAAATTTAATTTTACTTAAAGTAGGTATAATAATTTTTTCAGAAGGAATAAATAAACAGGATACAACTAAAAATACAAAAGAAACAATAACATATGGTAAAAGTAATAAGAAAAAAGACAAAAATGAAATATTAGATACAGTATACATAACAATATTATGTGGAGATCCTGTAGGAAGAACCATACAACCAATATTAGCAGCAATAGTTTGTAAAGAAACAGTAAAAATTATTAAATTAGACCTATCAATTTTTTTTAAAGCTAAAATGCTAAATGGTACAAATATAATCAAAGAAACATCATTAGTAATTATTATAGAACTAAAAAAGCATGTAAAAACTAAAAATAAAACTAATTCGCGACTAGTTTTAACTTTATTTAACAATTCATGCACTAATATTTCAAAAATAGCTAAATTTTTAAGAAATTCAACAATAAACATTATTATTAAAAGTATAATAATTGTTTTCCAATTAATATAATCTAAATAAAGTGGATTTGGTTTAACAAAAAAACAAGAAATAAATGCTAATATTGAGGATATAGAAAAAACTATTTCTTTTTTAAAAAAATTGAATGTTTTATTTATTATTTTACTCATAGTATCAGAATAAAAACTAATTAAATAAAAATAATCTTAAATTTAAAAAAAATAATAAAAATAATGTTTAAAACATTATTTAATTATGTGTAGGTTTTTTAATAATTTTTGATGAGGAAACAATTTTATTACTAATCTTCTGCATTTGTTCAATTACACCATTTTTATCAGAACCAATTAAAATATGTTTCATAACTTCACCTAAATTTTCAACTGGAACAATTTCAATTTCTTCTTCATATTTTTTCTCAATCATAACATCATTCATATTAGATTTAGGTATGAGAACTTTTTTAATTCCAGATTCTGCGGCGGCTTCAATTTTACCAGTCACACCACCTACTGGCATAACTTCTCCACGCACATTTAAAGATCCAGTTACTGCAACAGATTGGTCAATAGGAACTTCTTCTAAAGCAGATATTACTGAAGTTGCAATAGCTACACTTGCACTATCTCCTTCAACACCATCATAAGATTGTAAGAATTGTATGTGTATATCATATTTGGATATGTCAGTTCCTGTATGTTTTTTGATTAATGCACTTACATTTTGAACGGCTTCTTTAGCTATATCTCCTAATTTACCTGTTGCGATGATTTTACCTTCTTCTTTACTTTGAGCAGGCGCAGCTTCAGCAGCTATAGGTAAAACAATTCCACTTCTATCTCCAATAATAGCTAAACCATTTATCTTACCAACTTCTCCACCTTCAGATTTATACATACTATATTCTTTTCTTTGAACAATGTATCTATCTGCAATTTGTTGTTCTAATGTTCTAGCTAATTTTTTAGCAGTCATTACATGATCATAAGTTACTAATTCAGCATTTTCTTCTTTAGCAATATCTCCTGATGCACGCACTAAACCACCTAAATCTCTCAATTTAAGAGTTAATGTTTCTTTTTTACCAGATCTTCTTTGAGCTTCTTTAATTATTTCTTCAACAGCACTTTCGTCGAAGTGAGGTATACGACCATCTTTTTCAACTTCTTGTGCTATGAATTGCATAATTTTTTCTCTATTTTCAGGGTTATCTGGCATTGAATCTTTCATAAATACTTCATAACCATAACCACGTATACGTGATCTTAGTGCAATATGCATTCCTTCTAAAACTTGTATATTACCAGAAGCTACTAATACGAAATCACAAGGTACTGGTTGGGTTCTTACCATTGCTCCACTACTTGTTTCACTTTGCCCAGTAATGGAGTATTGTTTTTCTTGCATAGCACTTAATAATTCTTGTTGAGTTCGCATTTTCATAGTTCCAATTTCATCAATGTATAATACTCCACGGTCTGCTTTGTGAATCATTCCAGGTTCTACTCTTTCATGGGCTGGAGTTCCTAAACCTCCTGATTGATATGGGTCATGTCTCACATCACCAAGTAGTGCTCCTGCATGAGATCCAGTTCCATCGATGAATGGTGCAAAATCTTTTTTTTCACTATTAACTAATAATTTTGGTATTAATGTTGATGTTTTTGGTTTCATTTGTTGTAATGCTAAAAATATGAAACCAGCAGCTATAATTGCTGCTAAAAATTGTCCTAAAATAATTCCTATAACTAATACAAACCCAATTAATGCAATCATTATGAAATTTTTTCTTTCTTCTTGGGCTTTTACTTTAGCTTTCCTAGACATTACTATTTTTTTACCTTCTCCTGCAGGAATAGTGCCTATTAATGGATTATTTTGGTCTTCCATATTCGGATATACTAATATGTCTTGTAAATTTTCTTTTGGAAGCAATTCACTCATAGCCCTAGCTATCATAGATTTTCCAACACCAGGTTCTCCTATAAGTAAAACATTCCGTCTTTGTTTTGCAGCTTTTTTAATAGTTTCAACTGCTTCATCTTGTCCTATTAATTGATCAATCAATAATTTTGGAACTTCTATTTCTTTTGAAGTTTTATATTTTGTGGATTTTTCTGAAGTTTCATCTTCAATTTCTATTTTATTTTCTTCAACATTGGTTGTCATGTTGGTTCTTTGTCTCCTATTGGCTTTGAATAAGCTTATTTAAATATATTTGCTATATTGGTTTTGTATTAACTATTTTAATTTTAGAGCAAGTACTCTTAACTTAGTAATTGTACTTTAAAAATAAATGAAATAATATATAATGATTATAATTTGTTAAATAATTGTTATTTTAAATTTATATAACTTTTTCTATTTATACTTACCCAAAAATAATTAATATATACATTATCCAATATAGTTTAAATAAAATATATATTTATTAAATAAAAGTTGAGGTTGTTTAATGTCAAATGCTAAATGTATCATGGTTCAAGGAACATCATCAAATGCTGGAAAAAGTGTGATGGTTGCAGCCTTATGTAGAATTTATTCAAAAAGGGGGTATCATGTAGCTCCTTTTAAATCTCAAAACATGTCTCTTAATTCTTACACTACTAAAGAAAATAGAGAAATAGCAATAGCTCAGGTTTTACAAGCTGAAGCTGCAGGTATTGAACCATCTCATCATATGAATCCTATACTTTTAAAGCCGAAAGAAGATTATACTTCACAGGTTATAGTACAAGGAAAACCTGCGGGAGATATGACTTTTGATGTTTATCAAAATGAATTTAGAGAACAAGCATTAAATGCAATTTCAGACTCTTTAAATCATCTAAAAAAAGAATATGATTTAATAATTATTGAAGGTGCAGGATCACCTGCAGAAATAAACATGAGAAAAAATGATTTAGCAAATATGGAAATAGCACATTTGGCAGATGCAAATGTTATTCTAGTTGCAGATATTGATTTAGGTGGTGTATTTGCGTCTATAGCCGGAACATTTGTATTATTGGATGAAAAAGATAGAAATCGTTTAAAAGCAGTAATTATTAATAAATTCAGAGGAAATTTGGATATTTTAATGCCAGGCATAACTCAAATAGAAGAAATAATTAAAGTACCAGTTTTAGGTGTTTTACCTTATGATTATAGTTTAAATTTACCTGAAGAAGATTCAGCATCATTATCTAAAAAAAACTATGCTGTTGATGGGGATATTGTTATAGGTGTTATAAAATTACCTAAAATATCTAATTTTACAGATATTGATCCGTTAGAATATGAAAAAAATGTTTCAATTAAATTTGTTGATTTATATGATGATTTAGATGGATTAAATGCAATTATAATTCCTGGAACTAGAAATACTGTTAGTGATATGCTGGAATTAGAGAAATCAGGCCTTGCAGATAAAATACGGAATTTAAAAAATAAAATCCCAATATTTGGTATTTGTGGGGGATTCCAAATGTTAGGTGAACAGATTATTGATGAAAACAACAGGGAATCTAAACATGGCACTATTAAAGGTTTAGGCTTGTTAAAAATTGATTCAGTTTTTGGTTCTAAAGATAAAATTGTAACTCGTAGTGAAGGAGTAATATGCTCTAATGATATTTTTGAATCTATTGCTGGTGAAATTGTAGATGGATTTGAATTACATGAAGCCGAAACTAATATTAAAGACTGCAATCCTTTATTTGAAATTAAAATAGGTTGTGGTAATAAGGTTCATGGTACTGATGAATTTTATTATGATGGGGCTATTGATGGATTAAGTTTTGGCACTTATTTTCATGGAATTTTCCATAATTTAAATTTTAGAAGAACATTCACGAATTATCTTAAATCTCAAAAAGGATTGCCAATTTCATCTTTATTGAAAGATGATTTTAAGGAAAATACTGAATATTCCATTGATAAATTAGCAGAAATTGTAGAAAATAATCTCAATATGGATATAATAGATAAATTAGTTTTACAATAAATAAAATACATATTAATTACTATATTAAACCGAAATATTTATATGATATAAAATTATATCTATTGTATGTCTATTAGAATGCGGTGTTAGTCCAGCCTGGTTAAGACTCTGGCCTGCCACGTCAGTGACCCGGGTTCAAATCCCGGACGCCGCATATGCAGTTGTGGTATAGTCTGGCTATTACTTGGGCCTTCCAAGCCTACAACCCGGGTTCAAATCCCGGCAACTGCATTTAAAACTTTTTTTAGAAAATTAATAATTTTATATAATTAAATTTATTTATATATTATTTAGGTTTATTATTGTTAAATATGTATTATCTAAGTTAATTATTATTGTAAATTATTTATTTCTTTTTTTAAACCCAATATTTATTTATTTAAAAAAATAAAGAAAATAACTTAATACTTATATATTATAAAAGTCATAAATTTGATATTGATATTATAATTATATTTTAATATTAATTCTCTTTAATATTGGATTAATAAAAATATTTAAAATTAAATAAATTATATTATAGGTTGTGCTATTAATGGCAGGAATTGTAGGGTATGGGGCATATGTGCCATCATATAGAATTAAAGTTGAAGAAATAGCTCATGTTTGGGGAGATGATCCAAAAGCAATATCGGCTGGTTTAGTAGTGAATGAAAAATCTGTTCCTGGTGCGGATGAGGATACTGCTACAATATCTGTTGAAGCAACAAGATATGCATTAAAAAGAGCACAAATTGATCCACAAAAGATTGGTGCTGTATATGTTGGATCTGAATCACATCCTTATGCAGTAAAACCTACTGCAACAATTGTTGCTGAATCGATTAATGTAGCTCCACATTTAACTGCAGCAGATATGGAATTTGCATGTAAGGCAGGTACTGCAGCCATACAAAATTGTATGGGTTTAGTAGATTCTGGAATGGTAGAGTATGCATTAGCTATTGGAGCAGATACCTCTCAAGGAGCTCCAGGTGATGCTTTAGAATACACTGCATCAGCTGGTGGTGCTGCTTACATCTTAGGTAAAAAAAACACATTAGCTGATATTGAAGCAACATATAGTTTCACAACAGATACTCCAGATTTTTATAGAAGAGAAGGTCAGCCATACCCAAGTCATGGTGGAAGATTTACAGGAGAACCTGCTTACTTTAAACATGTATTGTCTGCTGCAAAGGGAATGTTAGAAAAAATGGGAACCACTGTAGAAGATTATGATTATGCAGTTTTTCACCAACCTAATGGTAAATTTTACTTAAAAGCTGCTAAAAAATTAGGTTTCACAGAAAAACAATATAAAACTGGTTTATTAACTCCAGTTATTGGAAATACATATTCTGGAGCTACACCATTAGGATTGGCAGCTACATTAGATATTGCTAAACCAGACGATCGAATATTTGTAGTTTCATATGGTTCTGGTGCAGGTAGTGATGCTTTTAGTATAAAAGTAAATGATAATATAATTAAAAAACAAGATTTAAGTCCTAAATTAAAAGATATCATTTCTAATAAAAAATATGTTGATTATGCGATTTATGCTAAATTAAAAGGTAAACTTAGGATGAGTTGATTTAGTAAAGGGGAAGATGTTATTATGAGAGATGTTGCAATTATTGGAGTGGCACAAACTAAATTTGGGGAATTATGGGATAGTTCATTTAGAGATTTAGTAACTGAAGCAGGTTTAGGAGCTATTCAAGATGCTCAAATTGAAGGAAATGATTTAGAAGCAATGTTTGTTGGTAATATGTCTGCAGGATTATTTGTACAGCAAGAACATATTGCATCTTTAATTACAGATAATTCTGGTTTAAATCCAGTACCATGTACAAGAGTTGAAGCTGCTTGTGCATCTGGTGGACTCGCATTAAGATCAGGTATTATGGCTGTAGCTTCAGGTTATCATGATATTGTTATTTCTGCAGGGGTAGAAAAGATGACTGATGTTGTTGATTCTACTGGTGCTATTGCTACTGCATCTGATCAAGAATGGGAGGCTCAACAAGGTGTTACTTTTCCATCATTATATGCTATGATGGCCCGTAGACATATGTATGAATATGGAACTACTCGTGAACAACTAGCTATGGTTTCTGTTATTAATCATTCAAATGCTAAACATAATCTTAATGCACAATATCCATTTGATATTTCTGTAGAAAAAGTTTTAAATTCTAGCAAAGTTGCAGATCCTTTAAGATTATTAGATTGTTCACCAGTTTCTGATGGAGCAGCTGCAGTTATTTTATGTCCTGCTGAAGATGCTAAAAAATATACTGATACTCCAATTTATGTTAAAGCTTCAGCTCAATCATCTGGTACTATTAGGTTACATGATCGTAAATCATTAACTACAATTGATTCTTCAGTTAATGCTTCTCGTGAGGCATTTAAAATGGCTAATATGACTCCTAAAGATATTGATGCTGTTGAAGTTCATGATTGTTTTAGTATTAATGGGTTACTAGCTATTGAAGACATTGGCTTTGTTGAAAAAGGTCGAGGTGGTCCGGCCATTGAAGAGGGTATGACTCGTATTGATGGCGATATTCCAGTTAATCCTTCTGGAGGTCTTAAAGCTAGAGGTCATCCTTTAGGTGCTACAGGTATTGCTCAAGCTGCTGAAATTGTATGGCAACTTCGTGGTGAAGCAGGTAAAAGACAAATTGATGGTGCTGAAGTTGGTATGACTCATAACATTGGTGGAACTGGTGGAACTGCTGCAGTACACATATTCTCTAGATAATTATTTTTTAACAATATTTTTTTTTTTAAAATTGATTTTTGCCCTGAATTTCTATAAATATCTATTTATTTTATTTACGCTTGAAATATTGTGTATTGATTTTAAAATTAAGTTATAATAAAGTATTTATAGTAAAATGGAG
>CADBMS010000008.1 GCA_902795935.1 uncultured Methanobrevibacter sp. | reverse complement strand
TAAATTATAATCCTGCATTAAAAATCAGCAACTTATACAAAAAATAAAAAATAAACATTCTATTACAAAAAAATTTTTCTAAATAAAATAATTTGGTTTAAACTAAATAATTAGAATAAACCACTATTAATCAATTTTTCTTCGACATAATTTGCTTTTTTATCTAATCTGCCTGCACTTTTAATCACTACTGCAATAATAAAAATTACTATTGGGAATATGAGTAATATTGAAATGGCATGTAAGTAATTAGGCAAATATAATCCTAAACAAGCTTCTCTAATCATTGTAATTGCATAAGTCATGGGCATAAATGGATTAATTGATTTAAATAGTGGGGGCATAACTTCAACTGGATAAATACCACCAGTACTTAAAATTTGCAATACTAATAATACTATTGATGCTCCTTTTCCAATAAGTCCAAATACGGACATAAATGAATAAATTAAAAACATAAACACTAATGCAATAATATACATTGATGCTATGAATAGATACATATTACTAATTTCAATACCTATTAAATAAGCCCAAATCATAGTGACAGTAGTTTGTAATAATGCCATTATTAAAAATAATCCCATTTTACCAAAATAAACTTCAATAGGTTTATATTTATTATTTTTTAAAAATCTCATTTTTAGCATTACACAAGTAACAATGCATCCTACCCAAATGGATAATGTGAGATAAAATGGTGCTACTTCAGAACCATAATCTTTAATAGGATTTAATTCATTTTTTTTTAAAATAACTGGTGAATAAAAGTAATCGCCAAGATAATCTCTATTAATATTGGTTATATTAGATAATGAATTTGAAGCAGTTGATAATGCATTAGAAGAAGCTTTAGCTAAACTATCAGATCCTGTAGCTAAACTAACTGCTCCATTGGCTAATTTAACACTGGATGATGCTATTTTATTAGACCCTTTAGCTAATTCTTCACTAGAATTGGCAAGTTTATTACTGCCTTTAGCTAATTCTTTACTAGATTTTGCTAGTTCGTTAGAACCATCTGCAATATTTGAAGTGGCATTAGATAATTTAACCACTCCTCCAGCAACTTCAGCACTACTTTCAGCCACATTTGATGAGCTATTAATGATTCCTTGAGCTATTGGATCAGAAACATGTGCATTATCTGCATATTTCTTTATTTGTCTTGCAGATTCAGCAACTTTATTAGCATTAGAACTGGCTTCATTTGATTTTTGTTTAATTGTATTTGATGCTTTGTTTATTTTTTCAGAACCTGTGCTTAATTTATTAGCGCCACTACTTAATTCTTTAGAACCTTTTGTTAATTTTTCAGAACCTTTTGTTAACTTATTAGCACCATCACCTAGTTTATTAGCTCCTGAACTAACTGTTGAAACTCCATTACTTACTTTTGATGCGCCATTATTTAATTTAGTAGCTCCTGTTGCAAGAGAAGTTTTTAGGATACTTAACTTTTCTACAGCCATAATATCAAGTATTTTAACAATATTATTACTAATTTCACGTTGCACTTCCTTAGAAGCAGAGTCGGTCATTCGTGAAGCAACAGGATTAGTTTTTATATTAACTAAATATTCTAATATTGCAGCTTGTGGTTTATCAGAATTAATTGATGCAATGTTACTTGAGAAATTACTTGGGATAATCATTGCAGAATAATATTTTCCACTTTCAACCCCTTTTCTAGCATCTGATTCATTAACAATTGTCCAATTAAAGTCATGATTCTTATTTAATTCTTTAATAACATCATTACCTATGTTAAGTGTTTTATTATCAAAAGTAATTGGTTGATCATTGTTAACAACAGCAATTTTAATATTATCTGTATTAGAATAAAGATCCCAACAAGCCATAATATTTAAATTAGCATATAGTGAGGGTAAGATGATAATTCCAATTAATGTAAGTGTAACTATGGGATTGCCTAGAGCGGCCCTTAAATCTTTTTTGGATATTCGTAGAATATTATGTATGGATTCTATGAATTTATTTTTTACCATAATTATCATCATTGTTATTTTTTAAATTATAATTTATGAATCTTTATGGATATAAATGTTTTCAGTAAATAATAAAAAAATTAATAAAAATTATATAAAATAATAAAAAAATCTAAAAATTAAATAAATAGGTATTATAATGCATCTTTAAGCTTATCAAAGAAACCTTTATTAGGATTAATTAACTCATCACCGCTAATTGATTCAAACTTACGCAACAACTTTTTCTGTTTAGAACTCAATTTACGGGGAGTAACAACTCTAACATTAACATATAAATTACCAAAACCTTTATGTCTAAGACTAGGCATACCATGTCCTTTCAAACGGAAAGTAGTATCTGTTTGAGTACCAGCAGGAATTTTAAGTTCAATATTTTTAGTTAAAGTAGGAATATCGGTATTTCCACCAAGAGCGGCTTGAACAAAACTAATAGGAATTTCTAAATACAGATTAGAACCATCACGTTCAAATAACTTGTGATGTTTAATATGTATAATTGCATACAAATCTCCTGCAGGACCATTACGCAAACCAGACTCGCCTTCACCAGGAACTCTTATTCTAGAACCATTATCAACACCTGGTGGAATATTAACTGCAATAGTATTGCTTTGTCTTACAAAACCACGTCCATGACAGTTATGGCAGGGATTACTAATAATTTTACCTTCTCCTTTACAATTAGGACACGGTTGAACACTAGCCATTTGGCCAAGAATAGTATTTCTAACAGTTTTAACTTGACCGGTACCTCCACAGGTACTGCAAGTGTCTATTTTACTTCCAGGTTCAGCTTTAGAACCATCACACTCTGGACAAGTTCTATTACGGGTAACTTTAATTTCTTTTAAAATTCCGTTATATGCATCCTCTAATGTGATTTCTAAATCATAATAAACATCAGATCCTCTTTGAGGCCCATTATAGTTACGACTACGTCCGCCGCCACCGAAGAAGATATCAAATATACTGCCTCCTCCACCTCCAAATCCAAATTCTTGAAATATGTCTTCGAAGTTAATATTATTGAAAATATCTTCTTGTGAAAATCCATCCATACCTGCATGTCCAAATTGGTCATATCTTTGTTTTTTATTTTCATCAGACAATACAGCATAAGCTTCACTAACTTCTTTAAATTTCTCTGTAGCATCAGGTTCTTCACTTCTATCTGGATGGTATTTCATAGCTAATTTTCTATAAGCTTTTTTAATTTCTTTTGCATTGGCTCCTTTATCTACTCCAAGAACCTCATAATAATCACGTTTTTCTGCCATTCATTTTCACCTGCAGTTTCATAATGAAAATTTTCTTTTTATTTATTTATGTAATGATAATTTGAATTAAAAAATCCTGTTAATTAAAGGATTATAATATCTTTTATTATATTATACTAATTATTTTCTGATATCAACTAGTATGATTTTTTAGTAATTAACTAATTTATGGAGGTAAAAAACAGATCCCTATTTTTTTTAAAATAAGTTTAGAGATCTGTTTTTATGGAACACATTGTGTTAGAGGCTGATGATATTTTTCTTATAAATTTTATAAAAGAGATAAATAAATCTCTTTTAGTTTCAGTCATCTTTAACTTCATAATCTGCATCAATGACTTCGTCATCAGTATTAGTAGATTCAGAATCTTGAGATTGACTTTGAGCTTGTTCTTGTGCTGCTTGTGCTGCTTGTGCTGCTTGAGCTTCTTGATAAATTGCGGCACCAATTTCTTGGATAACTTTAGTTAATTCATCACTTTTCTCTTTAATAGCAGTTATGTCATCACCAGCTACAAGTTCACGTAACTCTTTAACTAATGTTTCAACATTTTCTTTTTTATCAGCATCTACTTTATCATCTAATTCTTCTAAAGTTTTTTCAGCTGTATAAATCATTGAATCTGCATTGTTTCTAGTTTCAATTTCTTCTTGTTTCTTTTTATCTTCTTCAGCATTCATTTCTGCTTCTTTAACTTTCTGTTCAATTTCTTCATCAGATAATTTAGTGGATGCTGTAATAGTAATTTGCTGTTCTTTACCAGTTCCTTTATCTAATGCAGATACGTTTATTATACCGTTTGCATCTATATCAAAAGTTACCTCAATTTGAGGAGTTCCTCTTGGTGCAGGAGGTATTCCTACTAATTGGAATCTGCCAAGAGTAGTGTTATCTGCAGCCATAGGTCTTTCACCTTGTAATACATGAATATCTACAGATGTTTGGGAATCTGCTGCTGTTGAAAATATTTGACTTTTTTTAGTTGGAATGGTTGTGTTTCTTTCGATTAATGTAGTTGATACTCCACCTAAGGTTTCAAGACCTAATGATAATGGAGTTACATCTAATAATAATATGTCTGTAATTTCTCCAGCTAAAACCCCTCCTTGAATTGCTGCACCCATAGATACACATTCCATTGGGTCGATTCCTCTTTCAATTTTTTTACCAATGAATTTTTCTACAAATTCTTGTACGCATGGCATTCTAGTAGGCCCACCAACTAAGATGATTTTATCAATATCTGTCTTTTTCATTTTAGCGTCATCAAGAGCTTGTTGCATTGGTTTAGAACATTTTGATACAATAGGGTCAACTAATTCTTCAAGTTTTGCTCTAGTTAAACTGTGGATTAAATTTTTAGCTCCGCTTTCGTCCATTGCAATGAATGGTAAGTTTATTTCTGTGGTTAAAGTTGTGGATAATTCTATTTTAGCTTTTTCTGCAGCTTCTCTTAGTCTTTGTACTGCTTGATCATTATCCATTAGGTCGATTCCATTTTCTTTTTTGAATTCATTTGCTAAGTAGTTCATGAGTGTATTGTCCATATCGGTTCCACCAAGTTGTGTGTCTCCACTAGTGGATTTTACTTCAAATACTCCTCCACCGAATTCCATGATGGTTACATCTAATGTACCTCCACCAAAATCGAATACCATAATGTCTAATTCGTCTTCATCAGCTTTATCAATACCATATGCAAGACTTGCTGCGGTTGGCTCGTTTACAAGTCTTACAACATCTAATCCTGCTATTGTTCCCGCATCTTTTGTTGCAGTTCTTTGGTTGTCGTCAAAGTATGCAGGTACTGTAATTACTGCTTTTTTGATTTCTTCACCTAGAAATGTTTCAGCATCTTTTTTTATTTTTTGTAAGATAAATGCAGAGATTTCTTGTGGACTATATTTTTTACCATTCACTTCTACTTTAGTATCGGTACCCATACTTCTTTTAATTGCACTAATTGTATTTTCTGGATTGGTTACTGCTTGCCTTCTTGCAGGTTCTCCTACTAATCTATCTCCATCTTCTGTAAATGCTACATAACTTGGAAATGCTTTACCATATTGGGATGCTCCTTCAGCACTAGGAATTACTGTAGCTTTTCCACCTACGAGTACTGATGCTGCGGAGTTACTTGTTCCGAGGTCAATTCCAATAATTTTTTCTTTTTTAGTTGTCATGGGAAATCACCTTATTTTTTCATTTTTTTTTAATAATTTTTGTAAATTTTATTTTTTACAGACTTTCACCATTGAATACTTAATTACTTTATCTTTTAGGGTGTAGCCTTTTGATAATTCATCGATTATCATACCATTTTCATATTCTTCGTTATTTTCAGCCATCATTGCTTCATGCTTATATGGATCGAATTTTTCATTTTCTGTTGGTATTGTTTGTATGCCTTCTTTTTCTAGCATTGTTGTTAATTTTTTGTAGATTAATTCCAATCCTTCTGAATATTCTTTTTCTGTTTTACAGTTGTTTATTGCACGTTCAAAGTCTTCGTAAACTTCTAATATTTTAAGAAGTAATCCTTCATTAGCGAATGAGATTAAATCTCTTTGTTGTTTTTCGCTTTGTTTTTTGTAGTTGTCGAAGTCTGCTTGTAATCGTTGGATATGTGTGATGTATTCTCCAGTTTTTTTATCGAATTCTTCTTTTAATGATTCTTCAATTTCTTTTTTGAGTTCTTCTTTGATTTTTTCAGTTTCATTTTGGATTTCTGTTTCTTCTTGAAGATTTTCTGTTTCTTTGTTTTGATTTTCGATTTCTTGCTCTTCTTCAGGCAGGGATGTTTTCTTTTCTTCTTCATTTTTGAGTTTTTTATTTTCTTTACTCAATTTATTTCACCGTCCCTGTGTTCATTTTTTGTGAAATTGATTTTTTTTGGAATTTTGTATTAAAGTTACTTTTAGTAACACAAATAAATTTTCCATATCATATTATAGTTACAAAAGGTTATATAAACTTTTCGATATTATAGTTACAAAAGGTTATATAAACCTTCAATATATAATATGCATGATGATGAATTATGAGAAACGAATATGATGATATAACAAAAGAAGCAATACTTGATGTAATGGGTTGTAGAACAAGACGAGACATAATGGAACTATTAAGAGAAGAACCACGTTTTGTAAGTCAATTATCTACTGAATTAGAAGTGGGACAAAAAGCAATAATAGAACATTTAAGGGCAATGGAAGAAATAGGAATATTAGAATCTTCATTAAAAAAAATAGAACGTGGGCGTCCAAGAAAATACTATAAAATGCCTCATGATATAAAAGTAAACATAATAATAGATAAAAATACGTTTGAAATAGGAATCACAGAAAGAAACTTAGAACATAAACAATTACCTTCTGGTGATGAATGGTCAAGACTCTTAAATGTGGAACAAAGGTTAAGATCAGGACAATTAGAAGCATTGTCAGAATTAAAATCATTGATTAAATTGTATGCAACATTACAAAAACGGGCAATAGAAGTTTTAGAAGATGTAGAAAATCAAATAAACTCCCTATATGATACTTATTAAATAATATTAATATTTATATTAGCATAAAATCCTTCTAATTTAAAATAATTCGGCATTTGCAATAATTGAGATTTCTCAATTTCATAACTCTTATTTCCTAAAACAAAATTTAAGTTAACACTAATTAAATCAGAATCAACTTCAATAAAGCCATTAACACTTAAAGGATTTAGTAAAAGTTCACTATCAACTTCTAATAAGTCTGAAATATTTAAAATCTCAAAAGATTCAGGTTCATTAAAATCGTTAATATCTAACACAAAAGATTCATCAACAGTAAGTGACTCTTTATATTCACTTTCATCGACACCATAAATAAAAAGAGTATCATCATCTAAATCATATTCATAATTCATATCTAAAACTTCAAAATCTTCTCTAGACATATTAATAACCCTTAAAATAATCATATAATAAAATTAATATTATTTCACACTAAATTTTAGTGCCCCAATAGCAGCTTGTCCTAAAGAAACAGAACCATCTCCTGCACAAGTGTTCCTGTGTTGAACATAAATAAATCCTTTGTTTTCAACATATTCTTTAACAACTAAACTTATGGATTCGTTATAAAAAACACCGCCAGTTCCACCAATATATTTAATATTTTTTCTTTTAGCAGTTTTAACAGCAACTTTAGCTAAAGCTTCAGCAATACTTCTCTGAGTGGCTGCTGCAACATCTTCTTCTTTTTCACCAGAATGGATTAAATCAATACTATCTTTTAGTATTTTTGAAGTATTAATAATATTATCGTTTATTTCAACATTAATTTTTAATGGATTTTTAGAGTTATAAGCTACAGATTCTAATTTCATAGCTCCTTCACCTTCATATGTACGTTTACCGTTAATTTTCAATGCAACACTTATAGCATCTAAAACTCTACCAGTACTTGTACTAATGTTGACATTAATATTTTTTTCAAGTTGTTTAAATACTAAATCAATTTCAGATTCTCCATAAGGGAAATAAGAAATATATTCATTCTTTAACATCATTTTAAGTTCATCTTCTAAATAGTAATCTCGTAACATTGAAATTAGCATACGAGCAGGATATTTAGCACAAAGATCTCCTCCAGGCATTATTTGAGGCATTAATCCTCCAATACGTTCATATTCAAATCCTTTTAAATGAAGAATTTCTCCACCCCAAGCATTACCATCATCACCATATCCAACACCATCAGCAGCAATACAAATCATTTCATCTAAACCATTATCAATCATCAAAGACATTCCGTGAGCATGGTGATGTTGAACTTGTAAAACACTACAATTATATTTATTTCCTAATTCTTTAGCTAATTTAGTAGTATGAAATTGTGGGTGCATATCACAAACAATAAAATCCACTGTTTCAGTATGTGTTATACTTAACATATGATTAATTGCATCTTCCATGTATTCTAATGTTGCAATTTTATTAGTGTTTCCAATATGTTGTGATGGATAACATTTACCTTCTTTTAATAAGCTGAATGTAACATCAATTTCAGGACCTAATGCTAAAATTGTGAGTTTATCATCAATATGGCTTAAATCATAAGGTTCAGGCACATAACCTCTAGAACGTCTAATAAATGCCATATCTTCGCCACGATATCTTACAACAGAATCATCACATCGATTAATAATTTTACGGTTATGTAATAAGAAATAATCTGCAATATCATTTAAATCATTAATAATATTTTTATTATTGATTATCATAGGTTCTCCAGGAATATTAGCAGAAGTCATAATATATGCGGGTTCATCTGTGTGTTGGAATAATAAATGATGTAATCCGGTGTAAGGTAACATAATACCAATATTATGCAAATTAGGTGCAACATTTTCTGCAAAATTATATTCATTATTTTTCTTAAGAACAACAATTGGTCTTCGTTGAGAAATTAAAGTTTTATATTCCTTTTCTGATACTTCACAAAATGTTTTAATAGTTTCAATATTGGGGGACATGCAAGCAAATGGCTGATTTGGCCTTCCTAATCGTTCACGCAATTTTTGAACTACTAATTTGTCAGTAACTTTACATACTAAATGAGTACCTCCAATACCCTTAATAGCTAAAATATGGCCTTCATCTAATAATTCACTAGCTTTTTTAATAGGATTATCCACATCTAATAGTTCATGTTTTTTGCATAGTATCACTTCAGGTCCACATTCAGGACAACAAATGGCTTCGGCATGGTATCGTCTATCAGAAATATCTTTGTATTCAAACATACAATCGTTGCATAATGGAAATTCGTCCATACTAGTTCTTTCACGGTCATATGGAGTAGAATTTATAACTGTAAAACGTGGTCCACAATCAGTACAAGCAGTGAATGGATACTTATAGTGCCTATCTTGAGGATTATTTATTTCGCCTAAGCATGTATCACAAGTACCCATATCTGGAGGTATTATTGAACTTCCTGAATAATTACTTTCACTTTCGTGTATTGTAAAATCAAAATATTCATTATTATACTTTAGATATTTAGTTTCTATGGAATATATTTCAGATAATATTGGTTTATTTTTAATTAAATCTTCTTTAAATGAAATTATATCTTCATTTTTTCCTTCAAGAACAATTTCAACGATATTTCCTAAATTACGAATATATCCATTTAAATCATATTTTTTAACTATGCGATATACTGTTGGCCTAAAACCTACTCCTTGAACTATTCCTTGAACTAAAAACTTAACCTTTTCCAAAAATATGTTCTCCTTTATTTTTTTTCTTAGTATATTTCTAAATATGATTTATAATTAATAATTATCATAGTATTTGATTTAATATATTGAATAAAAATAATTGTTTATTTTAGTTAAGAAAAAAATTAAATAATGCCTGTTACTGAAAGAGTTAAATTGGCAATTAATGCTGAACAGAAGTATGTTCCAAAAATAACAAATAATGTTACAATAACTCCTCTCCAACCAATTTTTTTGAATTCTTCCCAACTTTTACCCATAGCTATACCTGAATATGCTAAAATAACTGTTACAATAGTTAATAATTCTATTTGATTAGTGTAATTTATTAAGAAATCTGCTGTTGGCATGCCAGGTATTGCTAATATGAAACCTACAATACTTATGTAAACAACTGCTGGGATATTATAAGGTATTATTTCTTCTATAACTAATCCAATAAATGTTAATCCACTAAGAATTAACATTCCTATCAGTCCAGATATTATAGAATGACCATAACCAACATAATTTCCAATAGCACCCATAAATGCAAATATCAATAAGATAATGCCCCAGTTAAAAACAAGATTTTTATTTAATGGTGCTTTTTTAGATGATGAATGATCAATACCTTCATTTTCATCATCTAATGTGGTTATACTTTCTTCAGGATTTTTATTTGTTATTCGTCCTAGTTTAGGTTCAAATATTGAATACAATTTTTCAGTTAGTGGTAATGCTATTAAGATATAAACATAAATTCCACTACACATTGAAAGTAAATTACTTATTCCTGAGAATGCTTGTATGTCTCTTGCCATTGAAGGGAATGTTTTTAGTAATGGTGCTAATGCTGCCGCATTCATACTTCCACTACCAATTCCACTTGCCATTGCAAATGCATAAGGATGTAGTGGTAATACTGATATTAGAACACTCGCTAATATGCTTATGAATATTGTTCCAATCATAGTTCCTATAAGATATACTATGAAATATCCTCTTGTTTCTGGAGATTGAAACCCATATTTGTCTATTATAACTCCAATATTGGATTCTCGACATATTGAACTTGTCATTCCTATTGTTTCACGTTTGAATCCTAGTAATAGTGCGATTGGTAATGCAAAAAAGATTGTACCTAAGTTACCTAGTTCTTGTAGTAATAGTGCTGGACCTGCTTGTATAATTGTTATTATGGATTGGCCACTTGATAATGCTAATTTGGCTATTAATGGCCCAATTGCAATTAAAACTATTTCTTCTGCAACTGTGGCTTGTTTGTCTTGTAAGGGGGTAAATGGTTTGAAGAGATATAATACTAATCCTAAACTCATGGAGTATAGTAATGGCATTATAACAATTGTCACAGAGCTAGTTATTGGTATTGTTTTACTACCTATTGTTTCTGCAATAATTACTAATAATAACACGACTATGTGTAACTTGTATTCTTTCCAAGCTTTTAAGATCTTCTTATCATCAATTTCTAGTTTGTTTAGGTCTTTATCTAATATTTCTAATCTCTCCATACGATTATATATTATCATGATTAATCGTGTTAGTTAGAATTAATCTAGATTATTTCTAAGACAGTTTTCAACTATATTAACAAGTATTTCTTGCATAGTGTATTTTCATATTATAATTATTTATTTAAAAGTGTTATCATTTTGTTGCATAAAGTTCATAAAAAGTGAATATTTCTTAATTAAAAAAGCTATAAAATGTCTCCTTTAAAATTTCATTCCTAAAAAGTGAACATGAAAATCATAAAAAAGTTAAATACAAAAAAAGAAATTCAAAAAAATCAGCTAACAAAAAGCATAAAAAAAAAATAAAAATTTAAGAATCTTTATTATTTTATAAAATTATTAAAATATAAATCACTTATATTCGATAATAAAACTAAAAATATATTATAGTCCTCTAAAAAGCTTACATTACAATAAAACAAGATATTTTTTTAATTAATGTAATATTTGAAGTTTTATATGAGTTTATTTTCTACGCCGTTCAAATTCATTTAAAATTTCATTAAAACTAACACCCTTATAAACTAAAAGTAATAATGTGTGAAAAATTAAATCAACAGATTCATAAACTAAATTTTCATCATTTTTAGATGCAATAAGTACTTCAGCACATTCTTCACCAATTTTTTCTAAAATTTTATCTTCAGCCTTTTTATCACTATCCTTCATTATATTAGAAGTATAAGAATCAATGGGGTTGTCTCTACGATTTTCTAAGACTTTAAAAACTTCAAAAATCACATCGTTACTTGTCATTTTTAATCACTTTTTGGAATAGGTTCAGTTAAAGCAATTAATGGGTGTTGATCATCATTAATAATTTCAATATCATCAAAATCATGAATACCATTCATATTTGCAGTTCTTTCAACACCTAAAACCATATCTTTTCCTAAATCAATTATATATGAGTCAATTTTTTCACAACCTAATTTAAGTGCAGCAACAGTTCTATGATGGCCATCAATAAGAATAAAACGTTCACCTGATTTAACAACGATTGTAGGTTCTGCTAATCCTCCTTTTAATTCATAAGTACGGCCTTCTAATTCATCAGCATAAACTTTATCTTGTGTGGGGCGTAATAATTTAGTTTCAACTTTTTCACGCCTAACCTCTGCTTTAATACCATACAATTGTTCAAGAGTCTTTTTAAAATTATTAACTTTATTAGGTGTTGTTCTTTCTATAGAAGAACGAATAATGTCTGTATTAGTTATAATTCCAACTAAACGACCTTTTTTATTAATAACTGGTACGCGAGAAACTCCCATACGGAACATTACGCGTGATGCATCATTTATAGACATACTTTGTTGAGCAATAATTACGTCCTTAGACATAATTTTATCAATAGTTTGTGAACCATTTTTTAATAATAAATCAAAAGCAGTAATCATTCCCTTAACACAACCATTATCATCAGTTACAGGAAATCCATCGTGCCCAGTTTTTTTCATAAGTTCAATAATTTCAATATTTGGTGTTTCTGGTGGTACAGAAATAACATTTTTAGTCATATAATCTTTAACAAGAGCTTTACTACTCATCAAATACCCTCCAATATATGTTAAAGCCTTTCTTTTAACAATTCAACAGTTCTATTAGGTTCTGCTTTACCTCTAGTGAATCGCATAACTTGACCTACAAGATAATTTAAAGCATTACTTTTTCCATCATTATAATCTTTTATGGCTTCAGGGTTTTCAGCAATAGCTTTTTCAACTGCGGAAATAACTTCACTTTCATCAACAATTCCAGATAATCCTAACTCTTCAGCAATAATCTTAGGCTTTTTATCACTAATAGGCATAGTTTCAATAACTTTTTTAGCAGCTTTGGTTGTTATTTCTTTTTTCTGAATCATATCAAATAGTTCAATTAAATTTTCAGATGTAAAAGCACTTTCAGAATAATCTAATTTATTATAACTTAAAACACGTTTAACTTCATCTCTCATCCATAATGCAGCAAATTCAGAATTAATAACTTTAGCTACTTCTTCAAATGCATCCGCTAATGCAAGTTCAGATGCTAATACTTTGGCATGTTCTTCAGCAAGCCCATATTCTGCCATAAATCTTTTAACTTTAATATTTGGAGATTCTGGCATTTCTTCTTTAATATGTTTAATTAAATCTTCTTCAATTACCATAGGTGGCAAATCTGGATCAAGTAAATATCTGTAATCTTCAGCACCTTCTTTTAACCTCATAGCAACAGTAATCATTTGTGATTCTAGGAATGCACGAGTTTCTTGTTTGACTTCAACTCCTCTTTTAATAAGATTTTTTTGACGAACCATTTCAAATTTAAGAGCGCGATATGCTCCTTTGATGGAGTTAATGTTTTTAATTTCAGCACGTTTACCTCCTTCTAATGATATATTAACATCTGCTCTCATACTGCCTTCTCCACGAGCGTTACCACTGTAATCTAATACGCGAATTAAATCTTTTAAAAAATTCCTAGCTTCTTCTGGTGATTTCATGTCTGGTTCTGTGACAATTTCAATTAAAGGGATACCTGATCTGTTAAAATCAACAATACCTAAATCTGGTTTATATTGTCCCGGATCTTCTTCCATGTGAACTTCTCTTATACGCACTCCATTTAATTCACCTTCGTATCCTATAGGTACTGAAGTACGCTGATAACCTGATGGTAAATCAGGATAATTATAATGTTTTCTCATAAAATAAGTAATATCGTCTGCGATTTTACAATCTAACATTAATGCAATTTTAAGCGCCCCTTCTAAAGCTTTATCATTAGTAGGGTATGGCTTAGCTCCTGGTTGATTTAAACAAACAGGACATATATTTGTATTTGCCGATGCATCTTGATAATTAGTATTGCAATCACAGAATAATTTTGAATCTGTTTTTAATTGAACGTGAATTTCAAGTCCGCATTTCATATCCATAAGAATTCCTTCCTTTTTCTAAAAATGATAAAATAAATTTTCTTTTAATTAATACAGTTAATAATCATAAAATTAATATATTCCTAAAATATGTTTTAATCAAGAATATATAATTAATATTATATCATTATAAACTTTATACATACTATTATAAATAATTACGGCATGACTTATTAGTTTTTCACTAAATTACAACCATATTTCTACAAATCTAGCAATAACTACTTTTTAGATATATGTAAAAATTAGTAATATAATTATTTAAGAACAAATCAATTTTAAATTTTTTATTACCAATAGATACTTATGCTATAATATTTAATCTTTAGTTTTATTTTCCAAACATTTATCAATATATCTTTGAACATAAGGCTCAATTTTTGAAGATACATTACCCTCCATTAACCTATCAAAATCTGTAAAAGTTCCAGTTAAACTCCGACCAGCCCATTTAACTTCATCTTCAACACGTTTACCTTTAGAAGTTCCATATATATTGAAAAGTGGGAATTTAGTCAACCCATTAGCTCCACTAAATATAAGTGGTCCTATATTGGCAAGATTATCAGTCCAAGTTCCACAAATAATTTCGATTTTAGGAAATTTTATTCTGACTGCAGAAACAATTCCAGAATAATACATTGAAGCAGGTTGGGGTTTACCTGCAAATGGAGTATTTGCATGTGCATTTAATGAATAAAAAATTATTCTATCTATTTTTAAATCTTCAATTAACTTAAATAAATATTCTAAATCATCAATAGTTTCACCTAAACCTAATATGATAGTAATTGCTTTTTTAAAACCTAAACTATGGGCAGTATCTAACATATCACAAATATCTTCTAATGGTTTACTAGGACAAATTTTCTTTTGTTTTTCAGGGTTAGCAATTTCAACAGCACCAGTGATACCTTCAATTTCTTCACCAAAAATACTTAAATCATTAGTAATTCCAGTATTTAGCCACACAGGTTTGGATGTTATATTATAAATCTTCTTTGAAATATCTCTTATTTCTTTTTGAGTATATGCTTCATAACCTCCAGATAAAAATTCAATATTCCAACCAGTACGTTTACATAATTCTGCTTCAGCATAAATGGCAAAAATATGTCTTTGTGCATTTTTAGGTTTATTTATCCTTTTTTTTTGAGTACTCATATAACAAAATGCACAATCACCTTTAGCGCACCACCATGATAAAAAAATTGCTCTTTCTAAGGATATATGTGGTCCATGTTCTTTTAAAGTTATTTTATTTGCTTTTTCTATTAATGGCAAAATATTATAATCCTTAAGTTCTTTAATTAATTCCATAATTACTCCTTATAATAAATAAATTATAATTAATTGTTATATTATTTCAAATATGTTTATTTATTATGTTTTTTGATTCCTGATTTATGTATGTATGAATTCATGATTCTTTAGGTTATTGAAAGTATTATCTATTTTTATAAAAATTATTGTATTATCATTTATTAAATAATAATTATATGAATAATTCATTCTTTTATTTTTAAATTTCTGTTAATACTTACTATGGTATGTTTAATAAGTAAGTTATGCGTTATTGATGTAATAAGGATGTATATCTGATTTTTTATTTTTATTATTTTGACTTTATAGTAGTTTGAATTCATTTAAAGATTATTTGCTTTAAATATATTCTTTATTTTTATTTTAATAAGAATGCTATTATCTAATTTGTTTTTTATTCCATATTTGTATTATTTTAAACTAATTTTTAACCAAAATATTTATATACTATAGTGTATAATCTATGTATACTCCCATTTTAAAGGACTATCTTATGTAACATTTTGTATGATATAGTAGTCATTTTTTTAAGGGTTTATGGCAAGTGCCGTCGTAGCTCAGTAGGTAGAGCGTTCGGCTGTTAACCGATTGGTCACAGGTTCGAGCCCTGTCGACGGCGTTTTTGGGCCCATAGCTTAGC
>CADBMS010000007.1 GCA_902795935.1 uncultured Methanobrevibacter sp. | reverse complement strand
GCACTTTCTAATGTAAAAGTTAAAGTTAAAGTTTATACTTCTCCTAAAAAGTATAAAACTCACAATATTAAATCTAATAAGAAAGGTTATGCTTATTTAAAGGTTACTCAAAAACCAGGTAGATATGAAGTAGTTGTTAGTTCTGGAAATGCTTATTATAAAGCAAAATCGGTTAAATCAACTATTGTTGTAACAAAATAGATTTTTAGGAGAGTTTATCTCTCTTATCTTTTTTTTTAAAAACAAGTGTCCGACAAAATTGGATTTTTTTTATTGGATTTTAATATTAATATTAATTGATTTTGAACTAATTTTCTATATTTTAATAATCCTCTGCTTTCTTTTAAATTAATTTATTGATTAATTATATTGAAGTTATTGTATTAACTTATTGTTTTATTAATCATTATTTATATTTAATTAAATATCAGTATTTCACTAAAAAAATAGTGGGCTGCATATATGTTGTGTAAAATTATTTTGTATAATTTATAGTTTTTAAAAAAATAGAAAAAGAAAAAGATTAATTATCAGTACTTTTTCTTTTAACAAATCCTATTAATATGATTAAAAATATAATTATTAATCCTGCAATGTATTTAACATCAAAACTGTTTAAACTGCTATTGTTTTTTTTAGCATCTTTAAATACTTCAACAACTTTTTTATTGGTAGGTCCATAAGAACCAGTAGTTGAATTAAACTTTTCATTAGGGCTTGTATTGGATTTCTTCATAGTATTATTTTTATTAAAGATATCATTATTTAAATCATTGTTCAATTTAATCTTTGTAGTATTGTCTGAATTTATTGTATCCTTATTTAAATTATTGTTCAATTTAATCTTTGTAGTATTGTCTGATTTATTGTTCAATTTAATCTTAGAATAATTAGTATTGAATTTCAAATCAGTTTTATTATTGAAACTTGAATCATTAGATTTAATATTAGCATTAAAATTTTCACTAAATCCTGCATAATAATCATCTAATATATCATAATATCTATTTAGTAAACCAAAATTTAATTTATAAAGTAAATCGTAGTTTTGATTGGATATTGTTGGTCTAATCCTATCTGACACATTGTTAGGATCTATAACTTTAGGATTAGTAGGATCTTCATCACCCCAGTTATTATTGTTAAATTTAGGAAAAAGATTTTTAGTATCATTCCATCTAACGAATATTTCTTGGCCTAAAGGTGCACTATTATTTGTTATAATATTATTTTCAACTTTAATTATTGTTAATGCATCAAACATAGGTTGTTGAATATAAAAAGAACCTCCTGTTTCATTGGCAGTGTTATTTATAATAAGTGAATTTGTTAAATTAAGACTGCCTGAAACCATTATTGCACCACCATTAGTTCCTGCAGTATTATTCAAAAATATACATCTATCAATACTTGAGTTACCAGCCCAACTATAATAAGCTCCACCCCATTCATCTGCATGATTATAAATAAAAATACAATCTTGAACATTACCATATCCAAAAACACTTACACGAATAGCACCACCATCACGATGTGCAGAATTATTAATAAACATTGTATTATAAATGTCTGAACTTGCATAACAAGTAGTTATGGCTCCACCATCATGATCTGCATGATTTCCTAAAAATAAAGAATTATTTACAAACAAATAACTTCTATATTCTTCATTACCATAATTAGAAATTGCACCTCCATTAGTATCTGATAATGCAGTATTATTGATAAATATACAATTATCTACATATGTATTTCCAGTTTCAACACATATTGCACCACCAAAATTATCTGTTTTTCCATTAATAAATGTTAAATTATTAAATCTGGCTGTAACAGAACTATTATGGATTAAAAAAATACTTGATATTTGTTCACCATCTAAAATAACATTTCGAGGATCACCATTTCCTTGGAGAGTTATATTTTTATTAATAGTTATGTTATGTATTTTATAATTTCCAGGATCTATTATAATTATATCGTTATCATTAGCATTATTTATTCTATTAGTTAGGTTTTGTGAAATTTCATTATTGGAATTCACAGGATTTGATAGTAAATTGTTTGTTTTATTGACTGAGTATTTAATTTGCTTATTAATGCTAATGTTAGACTTACTTATCTCTTTGTCATCAAAGTCTATGTTTTCTGCAGTGACTGAAGTAATATTTAATAACATAATCACTACTGATGTGAATATAATTATTTTGGTTTTGGTTTTGATTTTATTACACCTCCTGTTACAATTAATTAAAAATTGACTAATATTTTCTTTAACTTAGTTAAATTGGATAAATTTAAATAAATTTAATCTTTTGTGATAAAATATTAATTCAAATTGTTTCTATTTTATAGTTACAACGATATATAATTATTATCATAACGTTTATAAATTAAAATAATTCGTAAAAAACTATAATAAAATAATCGATTAATATGTATTTTATTTAAAATTTATTTAATTTTCATGAATTATCATTGTTTTATTAAGTTATACTACTCCAGATATGATATTAATATATGGAATTTTACTTAATAATAATATAAACAACCAAGAAACTGTTAATGTTAATATTAATGTAATTGTTGATGAAATTGGTAAATTTAAATTAAATATTGATAAAAATTTTATTAATAAAAACTTAATTATCTGATGTGATAAATAAATCCCATAACTACAACTACTTATGGAATATATAATTTTTCCAATATTATTTGAAGATAAATGGGTATAAACTCTATTAAGTTTACCACTAGTTTCTGGAAAATATCTGAAAAATAGGAATATATTACTCACTGCTATTATATTTAAAATTGAAAATTGAGAAATACAATAATAATGATTTAAATTAATGGACATCTGAGAATTAACAAATATTTCTATTATATAAACTATTATAAATAAAATTAAGAAAATAAATGTTAATATATTTTTGTTGATTTTTAAAGGTTTAATAAATTTAATAAAATCAATATTAGATAAATAATATCCAATAACTGCAAAAATAAAATATAAAATATATAATATTAATGGTTCTTTTAGCTGTAAATAGTCCATATTAAATAAAATAATTGTTATAATACTTCCTATTAAAGAAAATTTTAGTACATGGGTATTGTATTTTTTTAAATAATTTGTAATGAATATTAGTATATACACTACTAAAATCATTGGAACAAACCAAAAAAACACCGCTCCTTCTTTTGGAGATATGGATATAACTTTAAATAGTAATTCTAGTAAAGAATCAAATTTAACGGGAGATGTGTATCCAATATAATTACATATTGTTGTGAATAATATGAATATAATGAGCCAAAATAAATAAGGTACAAGTACTCTTTTAATTCTTTTTTTAGTGAACTTAAATAATGATTCACATCTATTTAATAATAAACTTCCACTAATAATTACAAATAATGGAACACCAATATCTCTTAAAGTATTTAATATTATAGCATAATACCAAAAACCTGTATTAAAAATATCAGATTTAACAACTGCAAAAGCAAAAGTATGACAAGCAATTACAGAAAAAATAGCAAATGTTCTTACCATATCATAGTAAAAAATCCTATTTTTCATACTAAATTCATTCATTAAAACAAGTATTTAATTAAATATTATTTATAATATCCTACTTTACAAAATATGCATATTCGCATAACGTATCATATTAGATTTTCATAGTTTAATGCTTAAATGTAACTATTTTACATTTCAGATAATTAAATTTTTAATTTTGTATAATTTTTACATATTCTTATTTTAAAATTAAAATTCAATTTTCCTGTGGTTTCCAACAACAAATGTTATCATATATTTTGATATTTAATATATTTAGATTCTATTTAAAGTTTTAATAAACTTTCATAGGATATAGTGAAAAATTTTATAAATAATTATTATTCAAAACTCAATTATATTAAAGTATTTAAGAACTATAAGTAATACTTTAATTCATAAAAATAAAAAATTATGTCGAATTTTTAACAAAAAATTCAGAGTCCTAATTATATTTTTGCATTCGGTGAATAAATCATGACTAAACACTTAGAAATGTATGATGATTTTGAAACGGTTGTAACTGGAGAATCAACAGCATCTAAACAGGCACTTTTAAAGGTTTTAAAGAAACACTCAGAAACAATATCTGTTTTTGATTTAATGTTAATATCGGCAGATATGCATCATGAAAGCAGATATGTTCAAAGAAAATATCGTGAAGAAACTAATAAAGTTTATGTTAAATACTTTTTATGTCGTGTAAAAGAAATTTGTGATAATAAAAAATATTATGATGGAAACATTGACAAAAATGAATTTATCGAAGCAATTGCAAAACTACAAGATTATCAAAAAAATGAATCTAGTGAATTAAAAAGTAAATTCTCATTATTATATTCAATAGTTTCACTTTACACCACGTTTATACTAGAAGAACCAATTCATCCGGTAGGAACCCTATTTCCAGGATCTCTTAAAGTAGAAGAAAAAAATGGAATTTACTATTGTCCTGTTAAAGAAGCTAATATTGATTCACCAAACGCAGTTTGTAAATTATGCATTGCAGAACAATTAGATTTTTAATTAATCAATTATATTGACAATTTTTTAAAAATTCTAAATATTCGTCTAATAAATTAAATAATTCTTCTTTAGTATTTAATTGAAAAATCTTTTTTTTAATTTCAACACTTTTATGTAAGTTTTTTATATAATATGCAGTATGGCTTCTCATTTTAGTAATTGCTACTTTTTCAGGTTTAATATTAATAAGTAATTCTGTATGTTTTTTAATCATGTTAATTTTATCATCAATACTAATTTTGCTAGGTTTAATGCCATTATCGAGGTAATTAACACATTCTTTAATTAACCAAGGATTACCAAGCACACCCCTTCCAATCATAATTGCATCACAACCAGTATAATCAAGCATTTTTTTAGCATCATAACATGATTTAATATCTCCGTTACCAATAACTGGTATTGATATCTCATTTTTAATATTTTTAATAATAGACCAATCAGCAACACCACTATACTCCTGAACTTTGGTGCGGGGATGGATTGTAATAGCAGATGCACCAGCATCTTCAATAAATTTAGCTATTTCAACAGCATTAATATTATCATTATCCCAACCACTTCTAATCTTAACAGTAACTGGTATTGGAACGCTATCAACAACATTTTTAACAATATCTCGTACTTTACTAGGATTTTTAAGTAATGCACTCCCTGCTTGTGATCTTAAAGCTACTTTTGGTACTGGACAACCCATATTAATATCAATAATGTCTGGTCGCATGTATTCATAGATACGTTTTGATGCGATTTTAAAAGATTCAATATCAGATCCAAATATTTGCTGAGATATTGGTCTTTCATAATCAGTCATATATAACATTTCTTTTGTTCTATAATTGTCATACATAACTCCCTTATCAGATACCATTTCAGTTCCGATAAGTCCACATCCCATAGATTTTATAATACTTCTAAATGCTGAGTCACATACTCCGGCCATAGGGGCTAAAACGACTTGATTATCAATTTTGATATTAGAAATTTTCCATTTCATAATAAAATCCCAAACCTCAAATATTAACTTTTTATTCTAGATATTAATTTAAAAAATAATCACTATTAAAAATATTAAACATTACAATTAATTAATCTAATTCATTTTAAGTTGTTAGAATTAACAAGAATTAATATAAATAAATAGGACATAAGCTTCATAAAATAAAAAGGAGTAAATATTTAAAAATTATAAGATTCTAAAATTTCACCAGTTATATTGCGAATTTCAGCAGTAGCTTCTTCTAAATGAAATATTGCTAATTTATAACCAGTTTCATCATTATAAATTCCTTGTAAAAATTCACTTTCAGCAACAATACTTTCAGCAAATTCATAACTTTCTTCAAAGACTACTTTTCCATAGTATCTGAGAAAATCAGTCTCTACAAGAGCTACAAGTTCCACATTAGGATTATTTTCCATTTGTTTATAAACCTCTTTATGATTACCTACTCCAAAATAAATTTTACCATCTTTTAGTAAATGAAAACCTAAAGGCCTATTTTTAGGTTTATCTCCATCTACAGTTGCTAAATAACATACATTTGCATCATTTAAAAATTCTTCTATTCTTTCTGCACCTTCCAATGCCATATTATCACCTTTAAACAATATTATTCTTTTTTTATTAAAAATATAATATATAAATTTAATCAATTATTTCTATATAGCAAAATCCTAATAATTACATAGCAAAGAAACAAATTTAAATATAAAATAGTTAATTATTAGCATAAAACTAAAAATAGCATATGTGATGATCTTATTTAATAAAAATTCACACATTAAAATTTATTTTATATAACTATTGTTACATTTTACAAAATCCATATTAATCTAACAAAAACAGAATTTCTACCCTCAAAAAAGGTTTAGGTAATTATTATTTTTTATAGATTCGAATGTAAGATAAGTATAGTTTTAAAGAATATTTTAAATAATATTAAAACAAATATATCATTCATAAGAGATTCTAGGTTTATATAAAGTGTATTGAGGTGATTAAGTTTAACAATAAGGAACAAATTTTAAGGAATCTTCGGGAGTTAGATATTAAATTAGAAAATAGACAAATATCTAAAAAAGATTATAAATCCCTTAAAAAAGATTATCAGGAAAAATTAGAATCTATTGAAGTTATAGAAAGAATACGTAGGATGCAAGGTAATACAAAACCTTACTCTAACCAAACACCTTCAAAAGAAAAAGTTGAATTTGTTAGTGAATCATCAAAAGTTACAGATAAACAAATAATACATAAATACATTACACAATCTAAACCTAATGAAGTTTTAAAACAATCTTCAGATTATAAAGAAGAAGATAAATCCCTTCTTAAAAAATATTTAAAACCAGAGGATGCTGAAATTTCAGAAGAAAGAATCAATAGGCCTAAATTGAATAATCATGAAGATAAACAATTAATTAAAAAATTTATCACAGATCCTACTTCTAAAAAAGAAGTTATTATTGAAGACAATAAAAAAGAGGAATCTGAAACTATTGAAAAATTAAAATATGTTAAACCGGATAAAAAGTCAACAATTGATAATAATTCCTCTGAAGAAATAGAAAAGCATAATGATAATAAAAAAGAACGCATTCAATCAATAATTTCAACTTTTTCTAAAAAAACAAAACCAAAAGAAACTTTAAAACATGAACAAAAACAACTCAATGAACTAGAAACTAATGGTAATTCTATTGTTGATGATGTTTTAATTTCTTCTAATGATTTAGATGGAAACGTTCTTGTTGCTGAGTCTGTTTCTGGTGATGAACAAATAATTGAAATTGAAGAAGAAATATCTGCATCTAATAAAAATACAAAGGAATCTAGCACTGAAAAACCTAAGAATAAAAATGAAAGACCAAAACTTAAAGAAAGTATTATTGTCAATTCTGAAGACATTCTTAAACCTAAAATTGATAAAAAACCAATTTCAATCAAAGAAATATCATCTTTATTAGATTCCAAATCACCTAAACCTAAACCAAAGGAAGATATACATGTTAGTTCTAAAGAGGTTTCTAAGGCAATATCTAACGCTATGGGAGAATCAGTTTCTATACTTAAAATAGATGATTTAAAAGAAAAAAAAATTTCAAAAAATAAAATTGATAATGTTGAAGAAACAACTGTTTCACAAAATCGTATCGATGAAATTAAAAATATAACTAATGCTGAAAAAATAGAAAATAAAGAAAATACTCGGATTAAATCATTTTTTGGATTTAAAGTAGGATCAAATACAAACGAAACTTCTGAAAATCATGATGAACTAAAATCTAAATCATTAAGAATTAAATCAAATAATACTAATTCGTATGCGGAAAAACATAATAAAAAGCATATTAATGATGGTGTTAAGGAGTCTGGTTCGGTTGTTGAATCGGATGAGGTTAAGGGTTCTGTTTTTAGTGATGGTGTTAAGGAGTCTGGTTC
>CADBMS010000006.1 GCA_902795935.1 uncultured Methanobrevibacter sp. | reverse complement strand
GTTTGAATATCTCCAAGTTTATCAAAGGAAGGCATTAATTCTCCAGTAATAATTATATTAAAGGTTAAATCATCTTTTTTAGTAATGTTTATGTTAGGATCTTCTGCAATATTTTCTATTGTTTTGTGTATTTTTTTTTAAAGTTTCCATTAAGAATTATCCCCGCTTAGGTTTAGGTTAGGTTATCATAATTTGTTACTAATATTTCATTGATTAATCCTCTTTTTTTACCATTGGAATTTATTGAACGTTTTGCTTGAACCCTATCTATTGTGAAGTCTTTGTATAGGTCATCAAAGAAATTATCTGTTTCATCTTCATTTTTAGGATCTGAATTACTTAGAATTGCTTTTACTCCTTTATCTGATATTCTTTTATAAAATTCCCCAAGTTCTATTTGATGTGTATCTGTGAATTCAAAACCGGCATAAGTGGTGAAACTTGATTTTTTAGATATTGGCCTGTAAGGTGGATCCAAATATACTAATGAATTGTCATCAATTAAATCTTCAGATACTGTATAATTTCCATTAATAATGTATGTGTCTTTTAATTTTTTGCTTACTGCTTTGATATTTTTTTCATCACATATTAATGGGTTTTTGTATCTTCCATGAGGTACATTGAATTCTCCTTTTTTATTTAATCTGAATAATCCATTAAAGCAAGTTTTATTCATAAATATTATTTGTGAAGCACGAGTAATATGTGCATCAGAATAGTTCTCAAAATCAAAATCTATTAAATCGTTGTTAAATGATTTACGAATCTTTAAATAATATTCTTTTCGATCATCGTGTTCTAATGGTACATATTTTTCTTGTAGATTACATAATAATTCAATTAGTTCTTTTGGATTATTTTTTATGACATTGTATGTGAGTATGAGTTCTGGGTTAATGTCGTATAAATAGGCTTCTTTTACGTTATAGTTGTTCATTAAATAGAAGTATAATGCTCCTCCTCCAACGAATACTTCAAAGTATTTTTCTATTTTTTTAGATTTTTTGATTTCTTCTGGGAAGTGGTCTTCTATTGTTGTTAGGAGTTGTGATTTTCCTCCTGCCCATTTTAAAAAGGGTTTTGCTCCTGAATTATTATCATATTTTAACATAACATCAACCTTTTTTAATCGTATTATTATAATTTTTTTAGTATATCATCAATTATTTTGTCTAACATTTTGTAATTGACGATGAAATCTATGTCTTCTGCAACATTCATTAGTGTTGAAAACATTTTAGTCCATCCTTTACCATCAGTTACCCAGATAAATAATAAGTCTGCTTCATCGGTATCTTTTTGTAGGCCTGCATATGCATGTGCAACTTCTATTGGCTTACTACCAGTACTATTATAGAAGTTACATTCAAATACTATTTTTGGTGTATTGTTTTTGTATATTGCATAATCAAATCTTTTATTTCTATGAATATCTATATTGGCATCTTCTTTTACGAGGTAGAAACTGTTAAGGTTTCTTATTTTTTCTTCGAGTAGTGTTCCAACAGCATCTTCAAAGATATGGCCACTTCTATTTTTACGTGCATTAGTATCTAAACCTACTTCTGTTCCTACAAGGTAAGAGTAAAGGTCATCTATATTGTTAAATAAATCTAAAAGTCCTGTTTTTATTGAAAATTCTACTATTTCATCTATGTTGAATCCATTCTTGGAGAAATTGATTATTTTAGATGATTTATCTTCAATATTAAATATTGGGACTTTTTTATTTCTAATAGCTAATATTAATGGTAGTAATGGGACAACTTCGTTATAGTTGATTATTATTTCTTTGACTTTATCTTCTAGTTCTGAGGGTGGAATTTTATTTAAACTGTTTAAAATGCTAATTTCCACTACATGCTCTTTAAGATTATTATAAACTTTTTCCCAATTAACATAAAATTCGTATGTATGGTTAGAGTCTAATAATGTGTTTAAAAAATCATCTGAATACTCATCTAATGATGAATATCCTAATCTTGCATAATCAACCATAATCTCACTTTTAATCAAAATAATTAAACATATTATATTGATTAAAATATAAAATAGTTTACTAATTAGTAGTAACTTGTGATACATTGTAAAAGTTGGATAACTATCTAAGTAATAATAAACTAAATTAGATACTCCTAAAAAAAATAAGTTATATTTAGTAACAGTAATAGGTATATTATGAAAATGTTTAACAAAATAGGAGTATTTAATTTTAATAATGATGAATTTTATGGGCAGATTATTAAAAATAACGATAATTTAGAATTTAATGTAATAAATTACCAGTTTAATTCTAAGGATATTTATTTAATTGTTAATGGGATTGTTGATGATAAAGATGTATCTTTAATCATATTTAATGAATCAATTTCAGCTTCTTTTGCAAAAGTTGATGAAGAAATATTTTTAATAAATTCTTTATTTATAGGTCAAACTTTTAATAGATTTGATGATTTATTATTTAAAAAAATTTCTATTAAAATTGATAATATTAGTTCAACTATGTCTAAATTATCTCTATTTAAGCATAATCATAAAAACTTTGAAAATGAATTCACTCCTTTAATAATAAACCCCAAGAAAGTTATATAGTTAAATTTGATGATTTTATATTAAAATTTGACTTAAATTTTTATAGAAAAAGGAAACTATTAGGAAATGGTTCTTATGTTAATTTTAAAGAGGATATAAGTATAATTTTGGAATATGCTGAAGAAGAAAAAATTAAGAAGATATGTCAAGATCTTTTAATTATTGAAAATTTGTTTACGTTTATAACTGGAAAATCTAAAATTATTGAATTTAAATGTTTAGATACTGAAAGGGGATATAATATGGTATTACCTATTGTTTCAACTGAAACTATGGATGTTAGTTCATATCCTTCACCTATCCAGTTAAATGAATCAAATATTAATGTTATAATTAAAAAGGCTTTGTAGAAAACTTTTTTTTCTAATTTTTATTTTTGCACTTAAAATTGATTTTTAGCATAAATTTCTATAAATATCTATTTATTTTATTCACACTTGAAATATTGCGTATTGATCTTAAAATTAACTTATAATAAAGTATTTATAGTAAAATGGAGGATATATAATAGTATGAAAAACAAAATAAACAATCCTCCAAAGTGTTATTTGTTTTCAAAGCAATTAAATCTTTCGG
>CADBMS010000005.1 GCA_902795935.1 uncultured Methanobrevibacter sp. | reverse complement strand
TTTCTAATGAGTAGTTTAATAAGTTTTTTAGGTCGTTTTTATTGAAATTAATTTGGAAAAATAAAAGAAATGATTTTATACTTTAAAATTCCTTTGATAGTTTTTATAACTGTAATAATCTTTATCAAAGATTATAGTGTCTCTTTAACGGATTATCTTCCTTTTACATCCTTCTTCCATTATTTCATCAAATAGTTTAGAATCATTTGACGATCTTGGATGGAATAAAATCATAACGGGCTTTGCTGTGTCGTATTCCATCATAACAGTGGCTTTAAATCCAATATAATAACATATTAGACTGAGAATAACCCCATTTTAATCCAATGAAATCTAAGTATTTTTTACCATATTTTTCACTAAAAAATTGATGTCTAATTGGATACTTGTAGTATCAACAATGAATGTACTCCTTCCACGCTTTTTAGAAACATTAAAACTCTTTAAAATATAATTACTAATTTTTAAAAGAGTTTCAGCATCATAACGGGCCACATATTCATAAAATTTTTGAGGCCCCCATATATAATCTATGTTAAAGTGTTTTAACAAGTTATTTTTATGATTTAACTATTCTAATACAAAATATATGTTGTATTTAAAAAATGAAGTGATAAATATATTTTTAGCATATCTTTGAACTTTTTATTCTTTTTAATCCCGTTTTAGGCAATTATTTGTGATGATTTTCTAGAATCGATAATCTTAAATATTTCTTTCAAATAAAATATAATTTGAGTCTGATTTATCTAAATTTAATCTGTATTACATCTTTTTCATCAAATAAATATATGTAACTAAAATAATATAAATTTAACGATAAACAGCCCTTTTAAATAAAAATAAAAAAATGATAAATGTATTTTAAAAAAGGAAACCAAATAATCTAATAACCAATAAAAACAAGCCTAAATTACAGAGATAACTAACAACAAAATTCAAGCACCCTAAATTTATTATAACTTAATTTTAAAATCAATACACAATATTTCAAGTGTAAATAAAATAAATATATGTTTATGGAAATTTGGGCTAAAAATCAATTTTAAGTGCAAAAATAAAAATTAGAAAAAAGGTTTTCTACAAAGCCTAATTTTATATTTTTATTTCATTATTTGTTTAATTGGTTGTGTTAAATTCATCACTAGATTTTATTCCAATTAAAGAAGCAAATACTGCTAGTATACATGCGGTTGTACAGATTCCACATATGATTTGTGATGATTGTACTATCATATTTGCATATTGATGGTTTAGTTCTAAGTTACCCATTATTAATGAGAATACTAAAGTTAATAGACCTAAACTCAATGTTTGTCCTATTGTTCTCATTGTGGCTTGTGAAGCTGATGCTGTTGGGGCATCTTTTGGTGGTACTGAACTCATTATTGCATTCATGTTTGGAGATGAGAATAATCCCATTCCTATTCCTTGCAATATCATTGCCAGTATAACGAAATATATTGGTGTATTTGCATTTAAGAAAGTTAATATTAGTAGAGCTATTGTTGCAATACCCATTCCTGTTGCTGCTAGTTTTTGCGGATGAATCTTGTCTGAGAGTTTTCCTGAATTTGGAGCCATTATTGCCATGATAATTGGAGTTATTATTAGTATCATTCCTGATGTTTGGGCATCCCATCCTCTTACATATTGGAAGTGATAGTTTAGGATGGTTGTGACCACCATAACTGCTAGGTAACTGCATAGTGCTGCTATGTTTGACGATGTGAATTTTTTGTTTCTAAATAAGTTCATGTTAAATACTGGAGATTTTTGTTTTAATTCATAAATTCCGAATATTATTAATAAGATTATTCCAAATATAGTTAATATTACCCCATTTATGGTTGTTAGTGTTGTGAATCCATAAATGAATGATAATATTCCAATTGCATATAATATGGATCCAATTTTATCTATTGTGTCATGTTCATATGTTTTCCATTCATAAGGTATTTTTAAAATCATTAAAATTATAGATAATATTAAAAATGGCATTACGAAGTAAAACATTGCCCTCCATCCAAAGTTATGTACTAAGAACCCACATATAACTGGAGATAACGAAGTTGCAAGGTATACTCCAGTTACTGTAAATCCTAATGCCTTTCCTCTGTTTTGTGGTTTAACTGCTGATACTACCATTGCCATTGCAGATACATTTAAAAATGCAACACCTATTCCTTGAATTACTCTAAATAATAAAAAAGATTCTATTGAAAATGCAACACAGGCCCCTATTGATCCTATTAAAAATACAATTACACCTGCAAGTAATGATTTTTTAACTCCAAATTTACCAGATATTTGTCCTGCAGGTACTGTGAATACTGCCACTATCAAAAAGAATATTGTTGAAACCCAATTTTGGAGTACATTGTTCATTACAAATTCATTTGCAATTGATGGAACCCCAATAATTATACCATTTGATAAAAATACTGCTAAAAATGAGGTTATGAATGATATAAACACCACATATATTTCAAATTTTATTTTCATATTTATTACCCCTTTATTAATTATTATGTTCTACTAAAACAATATTTATTCTATTTGATCTTTGAATAAAGCCATTTTCCAAACACTTATTGTTATAGGTTCTAAAATTATTTCAACTCCCTTTGATTTTAAATCTTTAACTTCTTTTCAATATCTAAAACATCCATACCTATTGAATATAAACCAGTTTCATTAACATTATCTGTAATTAATTCCAGATGCACACCCCCACCTCATTTTAATAATGTGATAAAAGCTCCATTTGATTCATATTCACTATCTATTTTGAATCCACACTTTTTGGTATAAAATTCTACCTATTCTGCCATATTATTTACAAACATTGCACTATATTTGATTTTCATGACATCATCCCCATTATAATTCTTCCACCAACTTCATCCCATTTATAGCTATTTTTTTTACTCTTTCAATGAATTCCGCATCATTCTCAGATATTCCGACTTCTTTTTCCCAATCACAAGATATTTGTCTTATTTTTGGAACTATTTCATTCGATTTATCTGTTGTTTTTAACATGTATTTACGCCGATTGTCTAAATTAATTTCTCTTTGAATATATCCTTTGTTTTCAAGTTTTTTTAATGCTTTAGCAACATTAGCTTTACTTTCACCACAAATATTAACGATATCATCTTGTGAACAGTTAGGATTATCATAAATTAACATAACATATCTTATTTCAAAGTCCAAATCTAATTCAGAGATACGTGATTTTAGGTATTTAATTTGATTTTTAGAGATGTTGTGAATCAAACCAATTAATGGAGAATTATCAAAACTTTCTTCTGAATTTTTATTTTCCATAAAATCACCATTATTATAATTATAATTTTAAGAAACATATAACTGTTTCTAATGAAACAGTTGACAATGAAACAATATCTTGTCACCGAAAATAAGATAAAAACAATACAAAAAAATAAAAAGGTAAAACTAAGTTAATTTTCCAAATAATCTGCTAATCTTTTAGATAATGCAAGTATTGTTAAAATAGGTGGTTTTCCAGGAGATAATGGCAATACACTCGCATCACAAACATATAAATTAGAAATTTCTGTTTCTAAATTACTGTCAACTATTTTTCCTATAGGTGCAGTCCCTCCAGGATGTGCGCCCCTATAAACTGTTGAACCAATAGTTGTTGAATCCACTCCTGCTTTTTCTAGTATAAAACCCGCAGTAGCTACGCCTTCAGCCAAATAACGGATGTCGTGAATAGTGTTTATTTTAACTACATCTCCATTTTCATCAACACGGCCTTTACAATCATCAGGAGTTTTAACCATTATACTTAATATATCACCATCAGTTACATTATCATTTGGAATGTTTGCTCTTATGAATGATGAAAAGTGCGGAGATAATACAAAGTTTTTACCAATTACTAAACCAGCCATTTGGACTTCAGTATTGAATTGAATGTCTTTTAAGTATCCTCCAACAGATACAAATGGATCAAAGAATATTTCTTCCCCAGCATCTTCAATTCCAGATTTTCTTAGGATTAATGTGGAACCTATTGCCCCCGCAGCCAATATCACTTTGTCTGCAGCCATTATTTCTTCAATACCATTTTTGACATATTTTACAGCAGATACTTTTTTATTTTCAGATATTACTTCAGTTACTTCAGCATGTGTTATTAATTTTGCCCCTGCTCTGATTGCTTCATCAACCATGTCTTTTCCTGTGAATTTTGCATCAACAGGACATCCAAATGCACATTTTCCACATTGGACACATTCATTTTCCCTTATTGCTTTTGGCATTTTTAATGTTTCTAAACCTAATTCACTTGCAGCATCTAAAAATGCTTTTGTTCCTTTACCTATGTGAGAATCATCTAATTGGTGCACACCAACTAATTTTTCAACATAAGGATATGCTTCAGATAAATCAACATCATAATCTAACAGTTCTTTATCTAAAGCTCGCACCATATTTGCCATAGATACAATTGTTGCTCCCCCTACACAAGTTATTGTGAGTAAATCAACATCTTCAGAATAGTTATCATAATAATTAAATGCGTCTTTTGATTCTACATATGGTCCCTTTTCTAATATAGTAACAGGTAAGCCTTTTATTGCTAGTTCTCGAGCTAAAAGCCCACCACCAGCACCAGTACCAATAACAATAATCATGTAATCACCAATTTTAATATAGTTAGTTATCATATATTTTATAACAATTTAATGAATTAAATACTAAAATCTTTAATTAAAACTGTTAAGTATTAATTAAATATAGTTACACGCTCGTCAATAATAATCTATTTTATTATTTTTTGAGTTAGTAGTAATATGTTTGTACTAAGTTTTAAATATAACTATTGTTATATAATTAGGTGAAAAATATGGATTTTATTAAACAAACTGAAGCAATTCAATGGAAAGAGGGGAAATACAAAAAAATTGAAGAAACTGTTGTAAATGACAAATACACATACTTAGTTATTGATTCATTGAATCCTCGTAAATTTTCAACCTACCCTAAAAATTTAGATGATTTTGCAGTCGGATACTGTCTTGGAGAAGGTTTAATTAAAGATTATTCAGACATTACCTCTATTAAAATAGATAAAACAAATATTTTAATTAAAACAAAAGCACAATATAAAGCCCCTGAAAATTTAGAAAAAAAAAATTGTAAAGATAAACCGACATCTGAATTACTTGAATACCAATTAAATTCTGATAGTGCTGGAGGAATTAGATCTGAATTAAAACAGATTCCTATTAATAAATCTGATTTAAAAATTAATGCAACACAAGTTATAAAAGATATTAAATATTTAACCAATGAAGCAAAAACTTGGCAAAAAACAGGTGGCGTGCATGTTGCACAATTAAAATATGAGAATAATACTATAATAAGAGAAGATGTTAGTCGTCATGTTGCAGTTGACAAAGTAATAGGTGCCGCATCTAAAAAAGGTTTTGATTTTTCTAAGTCTTATATTACTTATAGTGGTAGAATGCCAGCAGATATGTTACGAAAAGTAATTAGAGTTGGAATTCCAGTGATTATTTCAAATGCATCACCAGCATACTCCGGATTAGAAGTAGCTAAAAATGGAAACATTACTATGATAGGATTTGTTCGTAACAAGAGATTCACCATATACAATGCACCAGAACGTATAGACTTAGATAAATAATCAGGTTTAATAATTTTTTAATTCTAGTCATTTACGAAATTAATTTTATAGATTATTTATAAATAACTATAAAAAAAGTTTTGTAAGCAACTATCAAAACATATTTATTATCATATTTCTTTTACTGAAAATGAATTTAAATCCAATAAATCAAATGTTAAGATTTCAGGTGCAACAGTAACTTTTCCAATTCCAGTTATTATTTTATATGCTTCAAAAGACTCTAAACATCCAATTAAATTTGGAGTAGGGCCGATTACTGGTGGAACGCCCGATGTAACATTTTTTAAATCTTCAATGACATCATTTGTTAAGTGTTTACCTAAAGATGGAAGATTAAACATTTCTTCATAAGTTTTACTATTAGGTGTGAATACTGTAATTTGACCTAAAGTTCCATGAATTGCACCATGAATATATGG
>CADBMS010000004.1 GCA_902795935.1 uncultured Methanobrevibacter sp. | reverse complement strand
TATTTAGAAAAAGGTTTATTTTATGATGCAAATGATGAAGTAGCGAAAAATATTATTAATGCTTATTTAGACAAATATGATTGGGGGGAGTAAATTTGAGTTTAGAATGGAATGAAACACCAATTGAAGATTTGTGTTTAAAAGTTTCAAGCGGCGGAACTCCAAAAAGTACTAATGAAGATTACTATGGAGGAGATATTCCTTGGTTAAACACAAAAGAAATTAATTTTAATAGAATTTATGATACTGAAAAACATATTACACAAGAAGGATTTGAAAATAGTTCTGCAAAATGGGTTAAAAAGAATTCAGTAATTGTTGCAATGTATGGAGCAACAGCCGCTAAAGTTGCTATGAATATGATTGATTTAACTACAAATCAGGCTTGTTGCAACTTAACTATTGATAAAAATAAAGCAAATCCTAAATTTGTTTTTTATCAGCTTTCAAATAATTTTGAAAGGTTATTGAATTTATCTTCTGGTGCTGCTCAACAAAATCTTAATTCTTTAGTAATTAAAAGCTTTTTAATCAATGTTCCATCTTTAGATACACAAAATAAAATTGTAAATATTTTGTCCACGATTGATGATAAAATTGAAAATCTAAATAAGATAAATCATAATTTAGCAAATTTAATCGATACAAATTTCAAGTATCAACTATTAAATTTTGAAAATTTTTCTGAAAAAGACTTCATTAGTAGTGAATTTGGATTAATACCAAAAGGTTGGAAAGTTAGTAATTTAACTGAAATAGCTACTTATCAAAATGGTTTGGCTATGCAAAAATTCCCTCCAGAAAATCTGGAGGATTCATATAAAGTTCTTAATATCAAAGAACTCCGACAAGGATTCTGTGATGATTCAAGTGATATTTGTACCAAAAATATTAAAGAAGACTGTATTGTAAATGATGGGGATGTGATATTCTCATGGTCTGGTAGTTTATTAGTTGATATTTGGTCTGGAGGAACTTGTGGACTAAACCAACACCTCTTCAAAGTAACTTCTGAGGATTTTAATAAATGGTTTTATTATTGTTGGACTAAATTTTATTTAGATCAATTTATTCTGATTGCTAAAGATAAAGCTACTACAATGGGACATATAAAAAGAGAACATTTAAAAGAATCTTTAGTCTTAATACCTGATAAAAAAACATATTCCAATTTAACAAAATTATTTGAACCGTTATTTGATTTATTAATTAAAAATAAAATTGAAATTAAAAAATTACAAAATTTAAGAGACACATTATTACCAAAATTAATGTCTGGAGAGATTGATGTCTCAAAGGTAAATTGCGATTTATAAAAAATTATTGGAACAAAAATATGTTAATTGAAAAGATATTTAAAAATTTAATAACTAAATTTGGATATTATTTAATTTTGAGTTACATTCTAATAATAATTGGGATTATAATTAATTCTTATATTTGTATTAATAATTCTAATATTTATTTTATGATATATGTTATTTTAATTTCAATATTTTTTCTAAATATTTTATTAATTAATAATATTAAAATTGATGACAAAACAAAAAGAGAAATTTTTAAAGTTAAATTCTATAAATTGGATTATACTAAAACTTTACAAAAATTAACACAAGAAAAATGTATTAAGTATTTAAAAATAACCACAACACTAACATTAGTTTCATTTCCCATAATTTTTGGAGGATGGTATCATTCAATGTTTATTCACACTTCAACTTCATACTTAAAATTAATTTCTATCACATTTCTAATGACATTAGTGATTTCTATTTGTATTAGGGGTGAAGTATTCCAAAATGACAAAAATTTCTTATTTAATACTTTTTTCCTAATTGTTGCATTAATATTTATGCCTCAAACTTCAGTATTAAATATTCAGAATTGGTTTTTAAACTATATAATAAACAATTCATCTGTTGCTATCAATATTTTAATTGCAATAATAATGTTAGGTGTAGGATTATCTGCATTATCTTTTGGATATTGTTCAATTTTAAAAAAAGACTCAAACACTAGAGAAAATATGAAAAATAATGGTGAAGGCTATTTTATTGTTTCAATATTATCAATGATTGCTATAATATTTTTATTCTTAACTTCAATTATAAAAGAATATGTAATTTTTATGCCATTATCAAATTTGAATATTATGAGTTTTGATTTTTTAATATTAAATATTTATTCTTTGTTTATGATAATAATATTCACTTTAACAATTTATGCTAGTTATTGTTTGATAAAATATAGTATTTTAACTTTAAAAGAACTAAAACTATTTGAAATTTTTTTTTAATTTTTTCATATTTTATATTTCACTATCGTTATATTTTTATTTTATAAGAATGAAAGAAAAAACAATGTCTTATTTAACTAATGAATTTTCTATGAGCCATTTTCACATTACTTTGATTGACCATTGCATATTGCATTGTTGTATCAATCTGAACGTGTCCTAGAAGTTTTTGCAATTGTTCTATAGGCATTCCCTTATCTATGGCATTAGTAGCTAATGTTCTTCTAAATTTATGAGGATGAACTTTAGGTATTTTACATTTTCTTCCTAATTCTC
>CADBMS010000003.1 GCA_902795935.1 uncultured Methanobrevibacter sp. | reverse complement strand
TTGGAGGATTGATTAATTTGTTTTTCATACTATTATATGTCCTCCATTTTACTATAAAATAATTTATTATAAGTTAATTTTAAAATCAATACACAATATTTCAAGTGTAAATAAAATAAATAGATATTTATAGAAATTTAGGCTAAAAATCATTTTTAAGTGCAAAAATAAAAATTAGAAAAAAAGGTTTTCTACAAAGCCTATTTTTATTAATAGGGTTAAACAAAATAAATTCCTAAAAAGAAATTTTTTCTTTAAATAAATGGGTGCCTACCTACAATAACACAATATATATTTTTAGTTAGATAAGTATGGAGTTAGATAATATGTATCGTGATCCTATTAAAGAATTTATGAAAGATCCAGATAATCGTGCTAAAGTATTTATGTTTGTTACAGGGGCTATGATTTTATCTACTATTGCTATTACACTCGGTGCTTTAATTTTTATTATTTATGCTTTAGGTTTTTTTAATTTTTTTTAGTTTATTACTTTTAAACAAGTATTCAAATAGTTAATTTCTTTTTTCAGTTTTATTTTAGCTTTTTTAATGGTTTGTCCACTTGTAATTATTGTAACTATTGGTTCTCCTTTTTCTATAATTGTGTAAGGTAAAGGTATATCATGTATGTTTTTTGAGTTTATTTTTAATACTTGTGTTTTTTGTTTTGCATAAATTATTTTTTTGATTGAGTACTTTTTAGGTATTGGTATCTGGATTAATTCATTTTGACAAGCTAATATATGTGCTTTTAAAATATTTGTGTCCAGTGATTCTTGTGCACATTCAAATGTTCCTTGTATGCGCGGGTTAACTTCTATTATTTTTGTTTCATTTTGGTTTTTAATAAGATCTACACCATTTGATCCTATGAGTTTTAGTTTTTTTACCAATTTTTCACTAATTTGATTAATTTCATTATCATTTTCGATTTGAGGACTTATATTTCCTAGATATATGTATTTGTTTTCATTTCTCCCATCTGTTCCTATTAATTGTTGACTGTTGGTTAATGTTTTACTTTCTGTTTTTGTTGAAAGTATTGAAACACTAATGGGGGTTCCTTTTATGTATTCTTGTTGAATTAATGTTTTTGCTGGTATATTCATATTTTTCAATTTTTTTATTAACTCGTTTGTGAGTTTTTTTATTCCATATCCTCCAGTTCCTATTATCGGCTTTATTAAATATTCTTTATCAGGATTTTGTTTTTGTATTTCTAATGTTTCATCTAATTCTTTTATTAAGTATGTTTTAGGAGTGTTTGTGTGTTTGTGTATTTTTTTGTAGAATTTGTATTTGTTTTCTATGTTTTTTGTTTGTGTGTTTCCTATTATTTTTTTCTTGGGAATGCTTTCTGGGGTTATTCCAGTGTATAGAATTATTTTATCAACTTCATCTATCCAATTTAATGTAATTTTTTTAAGTTCGTGTTGATTGTAATTTTCTTGAAGAGTTCCACATGATTTATATGGTTTTTGTATTTGAATATGCTTTTCCTTGTGGCACGATTTAAAATCTATGGTGTGAAAGTAACTTGTTGAATATACTTTGTAATTTAATTCATAAGCTGCTTCTGAAAGGGGTCTAGTATTCACTCCACTAATCAATAAATTTTCCATAATAAATATAATATATTTTAATTTAATAAAAAATTTTCATTATACAAATTTAATTTTAACATCTTATAATGTAGAAATATTTTAAAAATAGAAATTTAGAATCTTATTATAAAATTAAAATTCATATACTTAAAATTATTAATGATGCTGTAATTAAAGTCACTATAATAGTAACTTAGAATATACTTAAAAAATTTGTTAACCTAAATCTATTTTTATGATTAAAATCTTATTAAATTATAATATTTTAATTTGAAAACTAATTATGAAAAGGTTAATTTTTATGTCTCATGTTATTGATGAATTAAGATTAGAAGTTGAAAATATGGGTGAGTCCTCTGAAGAATCAAAATTATTAATCCAGGGATTAAATTTTTTTGATAAAAATGACTTTATTAATTCAATAAATTATGCAAATAAGATTTTAAAAATTGATTCTAAAAATATAAATGCATATAAACTTAAAGGAAGAAGTTTACAAGAATCTTGTAAGTTTAAAGAAGCAATTAATATTTATGACAAATTATTAAAATTGGCTCCTAATGATGAAAATACTTTTTTATATAAATCACTTTGCTTATTACAAATGGGAGATTTTAAATTAGCTATTAAACATTTTAAAAAAATTTTAGAAATAAAACCAAATGAAATTAATGCTTTGGAAAATTTAGGTATTGCTTATGCAAATCTAAAAGATTTTGCAAATGCAATAACTTATTTTGATAAAGCATTAGAAATTGATAATGATAAATTAAGTGTTTGGTTAAATAAAGGTGTTTGTTACTTAAATTTTGAAATAGTTTATGAAGGGCTAAAATGTCTAAATCATGCTTTATCTTTAGATCCTGAAAATTTATTTGCAATAAAAAATAAAACTATGGTATTATTGGAATTAGGTAGGTTTGAAGAACTTATTTCATGGGCCGATGAATTATTAAGGATAAATCCAAATAGTGATGAAGCATTATTGATTAAAGCAAATGCATATAAGGGATTACATGATTATATTGAGCATATTAAATATTGTACTAAATTATTAGAGTTACATCCTAATCTAAGTGATGTGTGGCAAAATAAAAGTAATTCATTACTTCATTTAAATAGGTTTGATGAAGCATTATTTTGTTTAGATAAAGCAATTCAATATGAACTCAAATCAATTAATAAGCTTAAACTTATATTTTTAAGATGGAATTTACTATTTTTTAAAAAAATAAATAAAAATTTTATATAAAATCAATAAATGTTCTGTTTAAATATTTATTCAATATATGTGCTGTTTACATATCCTAAATTATTTCAAATAAGAATATATTAGTTTTATTTCATTTCTAGATATTGTTTTATAAATTTCATTTTTTAACATTATCTTAACTATCTAATGGATACAGATTATATAATCTAGTTCTTTCTTTTATAGATTCAAAATCATCATCTATTAATAATTTTCCATTTTTAAACACTGTTTTAAGCATATCTTCTCCAGGTTCATCAATTTTAACAGTTTTAAATTCAGAATTATTTTTTATTAGTTTTAATCGTCCTTTTTTAGATTTTTTACTAGTATCTAATGGTTTTTTATATATATCATACCAGATTCCATTTCTAAGCTCTGCAGAACATTTAAATGCATTTTTTTGAGTATCACGAGTTGTATAAGTATGTATTCCTCCGCCCATGCCAAAAATTATATTTTCTGCAGCCCATCCTTCTGTTTTTAAAGCAAAAAGAATATCTCTGATTTTGTCATAGTTTAAACCATCTCCCCATAAAACGCCAATATTTGCATTGAAAAGTTTGTATCCTGCATCATTTTTATAGGATCCAAACCCTTTTTCAATTATATCAAAACAATCTAATGTAGTAGAAATTGGTTCTCCACTATCTGGACGAAATACAATTTTATTTTCGTAATTTTTATTTAAAAATTTCATAATTTCATTATTTAAATCATATCCTTCAAAACTTGCATTTTTTAAGAAATTTTTATAATTATAACTATCAATTACTAAAGATAATATGCCATTTTTTGCTTGTTTTATAACATTGATGGCTTGATTAAATTCATTTTCTTCACCTTGTGATGTCATAACGCTGTGTTCTGTAGCTTGAACAGAAAATCCTTGGATTTCATTAGAATTATAATAATTATAAGGAATTAATAATGCTGGAATTGTATCTGTTCCTAAAAAGCTAAGTAAATGTGCTGAACCTCCTAATTTTGAAGATTCAGTTGAACTAGATCCTCTATAACCAAAATCATGTAACATAAAATTTAAATTATCTTTAGAAGAACCTGTAACATTTAAATAAAAATCGCATAATTTTTTAACTTCAGCAGATAACGTAGCTACTGTTGAAGGGTACCATACCTGAAGAAGAAGTGATTCTAAGTAATTAGGTAACCAAAATGCGTGTTTATCAGTATTTTCTACTGTCATAAGTACGTTACCAACATTTACTGCTGTACCTTCGCTAACAGCTTTAATTTCTACTGGTAATTTTCCATCACATTTTTCAACTATATACATCCAATCATTGTAATTAAATACATTATGGCCAATATGTTGTTCTATTAGTGCAGATGCTTGCTTAACTTTTTCTTCATCAACTACTACTCCTTCTAAATATTTTTTGAGGATATATTGTAATCCATAAAATATGGTTTTATTAAATTCAGCTCCAGTTCTACTTTCAAGATAAGAATAAATCTTTTCAGTACCTTCAGGGTAGAAATAGTAATGTGAAACTTTATAGCTATCTGTTAGTAAACAAATATTATTTTCAATCATTATATTTAATCCTTCATGTGTTTTTAGTAATTTTTAATTAAATTAAATATTTAATTTTTATGATATATTATACCAATATCTTTAATTTTCAAATATTGTTTATGAATATAGTCAATAAGATTTAAATTGTTATTTTTTCAATTTAATAAAAGAGTGTCAGCCAAAATGAATTTGTGTATAAAAATTTTTCTTTATTTCAAAATTAAAGCACAATTAACCTTTTTCAAAAATTAATTTTGAATTTTGGTGGACGCCCAAAAACAAGATAAAAAAAACAAAAATTGCCTCATTTGAAACTAATAAAATAAAATGTAAATTAGTATTAATAGAATCTAAATATGCAGAATCAATTTTTAAAGTAAAAATACTGAAAAATATATAAATAAAAAGAAATCTATTAATAGTCCCGAGCGGAGTCGAACCGCCGTCACCGGGTCCAAAGCCCAGTAGGATTACCACTACCCCACGGGACTATTTGTGGTAATTACCTTAACAATAAGGCATTTTTATATCTAATAAACTTAGTATATAAACTTATCGTTTAACATTTTATTACATAATATATTTTTATTTCTTTTAATAAATTGAATATTATTTTAGTAATCATTTAGTTTAATGA
>CADBMS010000002.1 GCA_902795935.1 uncultured Methanobrevibacter sp. | reverse complement strand
TATAATAGATATTTATAGAAATTTAGGCTAAAAATCAATTTTAAGTGCAAAAATAAAAATTAGAAAAAAAGGTTTTCTACAAAGCCTTTTAATATTAATTTATTTAAATATTAATTATTTCGATTAGGAAATAATATTTTTCTTATAAATATTCCTGAAATTCCACCAAATGCGCATAATGTTATAAATATGGTTCCCATAATAAGAATCATCATTAATATTGAATTAAATCCCATATTTATAATGATATAACAAGTTATTGCGAGTAATATTATTAAACCAAAAAGTATTCCATTTATAAAACCTGTTGTATAATTTTTAGATCTTCCAATAAATGTAACCATTCCCGATGAAGATACTGAGATAAAAAAGATAATGAAGTAAGTTAAAAATCCTAATGTCGCAAGTGTGTAATAAAAATCATTAGTTGAGTTAAACACATCAATTGCAGTATTATACAAATATTCAAAACATAGTACGTAAGAAATTAATGTTAATGATATGAACATACATAAACCTGAGAATATTCCTACAAAATTAATTTTATTAATTATCCTGTTTTTTGATGGAATAGTTTCTTCTTCAAAATTAAATGCTTCAGATTCTTCAATTTCTTGTAAAGTATCTATATTATTATTTATTTGCATAGTTGGTTCTGTTGGTTTATTATCTAAGATGTCTTGATATGTTTGATAATATAATAATTTTCCACCACACCAACAATAATCAAAATCATAAAAAGATTCGTCAGGTTCTAATTCAAAGTAACCCCCACATTCACCACATCCTACAAATGCCATATATTTCACCTTATTATATTTATTGGATATAATGAAACTAATATATATTAATTTCCATTAAAAATGAATATTATTATTAATTTACTATTTTTACAGGGATTGTAATCAAAATAAATTAATTTAATGCTTTGAGATAGGTACTAGTAACTTCAGAAATTTTAACATTTTCAAAGGATCCAAGTTCACCATTTTGAACTATTACTGGTATATATGAGTTAGTACGCCCTATTAAACCACCTTTACGTCCTTTTTCAACAATTAAAATTTCTTGATTAGTATTAATTAATTTTAAATTATCTTCTTTAGTTATATTCATTTTTAAAAATTCAATATCTTTAGATCTTTTTTTCAATATAGAAAAATGAAGTTCTTCCATAAAAGAGGATTCAGTATTATATCTATGTTTATATTTAGAAAGATGAATAAAATTAGGTTTAACTTCACGTATTAATTTACAAGTATCATTAAATGCATTTTCACTTTCAGTGGGATATCCTACAATGATATCGGTTGCAATTGAAATTTCAGGAATTTCATTTCTTATTTTATTAACCATATCTTTAAATTGTTCAACAGTATAACCTCTATGCATATCTTTTAACACTTGATTGTTTCCACTTTGAATAGGAATATGAATGAATTTATAAACATTTTTTAGTTTAAAAGCATCAATTAAATTATCAAGATCATATAACATGTTACGAGGATGCATCATACCAACACGAACTCTAAAATCACCATCAAGTGAACATATCTCTTTAATTAAATCTGATAATTTTTCACCAGTATCCCTGCCAAATGCCGCAGTATCTTGAGCAGTTATTTGAATTTCAACACAACCATCGTTTAATGCTTGTTGTGCTTCTTTTTTTATATGTTCTAAAGGATAACTTTGAAGGTTTCCACGAGCAAATTTAGTACAACAATAACTACATTTACCTAAACAACCCTCACATATTTGAATTATATGAATTAAAGGATTTTTTCTTAATTTAGGTAAACCTACTTTTTCTTCACCAGAAAAACCAGTAACTCTTAACATTTTATCCTTAGATGTGGCTTTAACAACATCAACTACTTTTTTAATTTGATGTGGTCCAATCCAATTAATATTGGGTCCTAGTTTATCTAATTTATCAGGTTCAATCTCAACCATACATCCTGAAACAATTAATTTTTTGTTTGGAAAATTATCTTCAAATTTTTTAATTTTATTAATAACTTTATGTTCTGTGGGATGTTTAACATAACATGTATTTAAAATTACTATATCAGATTCTTCAACAGAATCAACAATAGTCACTCCTTCTTTAACTAATAACCCTGCCATTATTTGAGAATCAGCGTTATTAAATGTACAACCCAATGTTTCAATATATATCTTCATGAATATCCCACTTATTCCTTATTTTTAGTTGATTTAATTATATGCTCTGTTAAATCAATCTGGAATGGTGCTTTATGATTTAAAGGTTTACCATAAATTCTTTTAATTACAGATGCAATAGCAAAGCCTTTTCTCATTTTACGTTCAATAGTTTTCAATGAATCTACTCTAAAATAAATATTTTCAATTTTAAACACATCTCCTATTTGAACTTTTAAATCTCTATTAACATCTATTTTATAAGATGAAGTTATTCCATGAAAATCAATAGAAACTCCAATTCTAATTGGTATGTCGATAGAAGAAGCCCAAATTGTAACTAAATCTGAAGCAATACTTCTACTCACCCTACCTCCTTTTTTATTTTCTAAAGAAGTGATTTCTACATTTTTATCATCAACAATCAATACATCCCCTACAGATAAAATGTCTTCAGGGTATATTTTTATAAATTCTTTATAAGAATGGTCTAGTTCACTAATGATAATTCGAAAATCAATAGGCTTTTTATGTTTTATTGTATCTCTAAAAACAGTTTCACAATCACCACATTTTAAAATTAATTTTTCTATTTCATGATTTTTAGAATCTTCTAATTTAGATTTTAAAATATCTACAGAATAAGATCCACAAATAGGGCATTTCATTTTTAAATTACTCCATAAAAAATAGTTAAATTTTAGTTTTTTATATAGTCTATATATTATATAAAGTTCCTCTTTGAGATGATAAATAATGAAAGCACTGATTTTTATTCAATTTTTGAAGTTTTAAGATAATGTTTAACTAAACCACCATTTTTCAAAATATCCATCATAAATGGTTTGAATGTTTGGATTTCATATGAAATATTAGTATTTAAATTAATTATAGTTCCCTTATTTAGGTCTATTTTTAATTTTTCTCTTTCATTAACTTTAATATCTGCAATAATAACGGGTAAACCAATATTTATGGCGTTTCTGTAAAAAATTCTTGCAAATGATTTAGCAATAATTGCAGAAACTCCAGCATGTTTTAAAGATGTTGGGGCTTGTTCTCTAGAAGATCCACATCCAAAATTTGAACCTGCAACAATTATATCTCCATCTTTAACTTCTTTAGCAAAATCGTAACTTATACCTTCCATAACATGTGATGCTAAATCATCCAAACTAAAAGTTCTTAAATATCGTCCAGGTATTATAATGTCTGTATCAATATTATCTCCAAACTTCCAAACTTTTCCTTCAATTATTGAATTCATAAATATTAATTTCTCCTTTTAATTAATTATTTATTTTTTTAATTTTAAAATATACTTTTTTATTATTTTTAATAATTTAGAATTAATTAATATGTAATTAATTACTTCATTGTTTTTGAATATTTTTCTTCTATTTCTTCGCGATATAAAGAATTCATTGTACAAAATGGTATAATTCTTCCGTCTGGAATAGCATAATGAATAACACACCTTTTACTCCTATCTGTATCAAAATTAAAAGGATCCATGAAATGCATACAGCCAATTAATAAGGTATTATAATGGAAATCCCCCAATGCACTGTATGTCCTTTCTTTAAATACAGTAGATAGAATTTCTTTTATATCTAAATTACTAGGTACATTATCCATATTAACAGTTTTTGTTAATTCTTTTGTTGCTTTTGCTAAAGTTAATGTTTTCTTAGCAAGTTTTGCATTTTTTAACTTTGTATTATTTTTTTCAATTACTTCAAAAAATTTATTAACATCAATAACTCGAGTTATAGGTATTCTTTTTTCACCATCAATGAATAAATAAGTTGCAGTTCCACAATGTTGGTGGCAAGTAAAAGTTATTTGGGGTTTACCTTCTAATATTTCAACTAAATCTGATATAGGTCGTATACAGGAAGCTGGATGGAAATCTTCTATTGTAATGTCATTATTAGTTTGTTGTTCTACTAATTTTTCAAAATCTGGAATAGTTATTCTTTGTTCTTCAACTTGATTTGATGGAGTTCGTCCTGAAAAGGATATTGGTTGGAAATTAACTCCGCGAATTATATCCATATTCTCAATTGCAAAATTTATTATATCCCCTACTTGATTCTCATTTATTCCTTTTATTAATGTTGGTACTAATACTATTCCTAAGCCTGCTTTTCTACAGTTTTCTATAGCTTCTTTTTTAATATTCAATAAATCTATTCCTCGATTTTTCAAATAAATTTCTGATGTTAATCCATCAAATTGAAGATATATAGTATTTAATCCAGCATTTCTTAATTTTTCTGCTAAATCTGGTTTTTTAGCTAATTTAATTCCATTAGTTGCAATTTGGATATGTGTAAATCCTTCATCCTTTGCTAATTGAATTAATTCTACAATGTCTTTTCTAACTGTTGGTTCACCCCCAGCATATTGTATTGCTGGTGTTGCAACAGGTTGATTTTTACGTAAGTTTCTTAACATTTCACGTATTTCTTCAAAACTGGGTTCGTATATCTTTTTAGAAATCGCTGCATTAGCAAAACAAATTGGGCATTTTAAGTTACAACGGTTTGTTACATCAATTAAACCTAAAATTGTATGACTTTCATGTTCAGGACATATGCCACAATCTAGGGGGCATTCTTTTTTTTCGTCAGTTTGAGGATTATTTATTCCTACTCCTTTATAGTCACAATTTTCTGCTTGTTTATAAATTTCTTCATTGCTCCAATATGTATTTTCATACACTCCATGCTCTGGACACTCTTTTCGTATCCAAATACTTCCATTTTGATTATATACTTCAGCATCTAGAACTTTTAAGCATATTGGACATAAACTTTTAGTTTTTTTAATCATCATTATTTCACCCTCTCTTTGAATTCTACAGTTATCTTTTTATAATATTACCATGTTTATATTAACATAAATTGATTAACTTGTAGGACTCACAGTTTATATAAATCATAAATTATATCTATATTCTTATATAATATTTGTGAAAATTATTACTTTTACTAACGAGGTATTTTTATAATGGATTTAATGAATATTGTATTTATTTTAGTTTCAGCAATATATTTTATGCTGCCAGCATATATTGCAAATATTTTTGCATTAATATTCTCAGGTAAGACACCACTTGATTTTAATAAAAAATGTTCTGATGGTAGAAGATTGATTGGTAATGGTGTTACTTTAAGAGGATTATTCGGAGGTTCTTTATCTGGAACTATTGTTGGTTTAATTCAAGGAATAATTTCTCCATATATTTCATTAGAACCTAATTTAACTATAATGCATGGTTGTTTATTTGGATTTACTATGGGATTCGGTGCGTTAATGGGTGATGCAGCGGGTAGCTTCATCAAAAGAAGAATAGGTATTGATCGTGGCCAACCAGCACCGTTATTAGATCAATTAGATTTTGTTGTTGGAGCTTTATTATTATCTTCGTTTGTTTATTTCGAAAATTATTTTATAGTAATTGTAGCATTTATTATTACACCAATATTACATTTGTTAACAAATATGGTGGGATATACTTTGGGATTTAAAGATGTCTGGTATTAATTCAATTCTTTTTTTTCAAAATAGAAATTGGGACGCAAAATTTTTTTAATTAATTTCTATTTTTAGAAAAATTTTTGTTGTTTCTTATTTTTTAGTTATTTTTTTATGTTTGTTTCATTA
>CADBMS010000001.1 GCA_902795935.1 uncultured Methanobrevibacter sp. | reverse complement strand
TTGCCTAAAATCAACAGAAGATTTGTTTAAAATGTTAAATGGAGAAGTTAAAGTTTATGCTTCTTTTAAAGGATTGAAAAGTCAGAGAAAAACTGATAATCAAATCAAAGAAAAAATGCAAGAATTCGAAATAGATCTAGAAAAAGCATTTGAAATAGGTGCTGAATTAAGCAAAAAATAGAAAAAATAGAAAGATAGAAAAAATAATAAAAATAAAAATATTAAAAATAAAAATATTAAAAATAAAAAAATAATCTAAAAAAATTAAATTTAAATAAAAAAAGATTTAGAACTATTCTAAATCTTTTTTCCATTCACCATCTTCCAAACTTCCACCACTACGGGTACGTTCAGAAGCACTGCTAACAGATCTGAATAATGAACCAAGACCTGCAGAAGATTTACTATAATTACCTGTACGGTATCTTGGAATACCAATGCTTGCAGCTTCATGATAAGAATCTATATCTGCTCCAATGAATAAGAATTCCCAGTTGTGGTTAGCGATGAGATTTCTGACATCCCTTTTAGAGAATTCTTTAGAAGAGTTTTCCAAACCATCAGTAGTGATTACAAATACCACTTTATTGTTAATCTCCTTATCAAGACGGTTAATGGTGGTACCGATTGCATCTAATAATGCAGTGCAACCATCAGCGTAGTAAACATCACTGGTAAGTTCTTCCACTTCATCGATTGGTTTTCTAGTGTATAAAACCTCATAACGGTGGTCAAAAAGAACTAAAGTTACACGAGTGTCTAAATTCTTAGCTTTTTCTCTTTCAATAAATGAATTGAAACCACCGATAGTGTCCTTTACTGCACCATACATGGATCCGCTTTTATCTAATAAGAATACTAGATCCAATACATCGGATTTGGTTTCCACTTCTTTCTTTACTTCGTTATTCTCATCCAAATCGGAAAATGACTTAACTTCACGTACATTTTTTTCATCTGAAAATCTAAAATTACCCATTCTTTTAACTCCAGAATATTAATTAAAAAAATATTCAGTCAATTACATATGATTAAAATAATTCGTATAAAATCGTATACCCAATATTAACATCAAATACATATAAAGCTTTCTAATTTCAAGATAAAAATTCCAGTTTTTATTTGGATAAACTTTTATTAGAAAGATTACGGAAATTGAAAACAATATTAATTATTCATCAATTACTCTAAAGTAAATAGCGTCATCAGTTACAATATCGACTTCTAATACTTTTACTGCATTACCTGGGTCATTATAATTACTGAGACGAATGAATAATCTGTTATCATTTTCTTTTGTAAGACTACGGAATTCACCTAATCTGATTTTATCACCTCAGCATATTTTTTAAAAAGCGGTACGGGAAGGATTTGAACCTTCGACATAGGCGAACACCGGCTATCAACCAGCTGTCTATGCAACGGGTATTAGGCGGAACCCGCAGCTATACCAAGCTAAGCTACCGTACCAATAAATAATAATTAAATCATCAACAAATCATCAACAAATCATCAACAAATCATCAACAAATCATCAATAAATCATCAATAAATCATCAATAATATTTTAAATCAATAAATAAAACATCAATTAAATTTTAAATCAATAAATCAATCATCATAGTTATGAAATTTACATGATAAATAGGAGCAATGGGATTTGAACCCATGCAGCAACTAATGCAACAGATCTTAAGTCTGCCGCGTTTAACCAGGCTTCGCCATACTCCTATGCAAATAGTGTTTTCACAAACCATTTTAAAAAAATTAATAAAAATTTATTAAAATCAAAATACCAAGTTTAATTTTAAAATAAATTAATATTAGTTTTTTAATGATTAAATAAATTAATATTAATAGTTAAATGATTAAATAAATTAATTTAAATATTTGATTTCCAAAAATAATTGTTTTTTTCGGAAATACAAATCTATACAATAGTATGTTTTCATCCATATATAAATCGAATAAAGAAAAAACTTTATAGAACAGAAAAAAGGTTAAAAAAATAAGAATAAATGAAAATAGAATAAATAAAATAAGAGATAAAAAAGAAAATAAAAATAAAATAAAAAAAAGAGAAAAAATAAAAATATTTAAAAAGTAATTATCTAACTACTTCTACGATTATGCCAAGTTTTTCAGATTGTAGAATATCAACCTTTTTACCACTTGCACCTACGATTTCCTTTTTCATCTTTAAGAAATCTTCAGTGATAACACCATCAGCAATAGCTATTTCACCATTTTCCTCTAATTGTTTAGCTATTTCATTAGGATCAGTTGATTTGATAAATCCAATTACTTGACCTGCATTCTTCTTGAAGGTCGGACCTATTTTACTCATGTCAGGTTCTATTTCAATGACTTTCTCATGAACTTCT